>NZ_JAZHPE010000023.1:0-256494 GCF_036553535.1 Subtercola sp. YIM 133946 | reverse complement strand
GGTGTCGCGAACGCGGCGGGCGGCGGCGGTGTCGCGAACGCGGCGAGCGGCGCGAGCGCGGTGCGCGGCGCAGCCGCCGCGCGCAGTGCGATCGAGGTCGCCGACTGGCGGCAGCGGGTGTTCGGCGTGTACGCCGAGGTGCGGCGGCGCAGCGCGATCGACGTGGTCGATGCGCACGCGTTCTGGCGCGACGCCCGCGACGAGTTGTTCGCACGGCATGCGCAGTCCCCGCTGCTGCCGGCCGACAAGGCGGCGTTCAGCGGGCTGTCGGTCGCCGCGTACGACCCCGCGTGGCGGTTCGAAATCGAGCTCGACGAGCCGCCACTGGAAGACGACGGCGAGCGCGTGCACTTCGACTTCGAGACCGGAACCGACGGAGTCGTTCCGTTCGAGCTCGTCGGGCGAGCGGCCGTGCCCGGGGTGGGCACGCTCGATGTGTGGCGGCTGCGGTCGTACGGGGGCGGGCTGTTCGTTCCGGTTCGGGATGCTCTGGCGAGCGCCGGGGGCCGAGCATCCGGTGCCCGAACCTACGGGGGCGGACGGTACCTGCTCGACACCATCAAGGGAGCCCACCTCGGCGAGGGCCGGATGCCCGGCAGCCTGGTGCTCGACTTCAACTTCGCCTACAACCCCTCGTGCGCCTACGACCCGGCGTGGGCGTGCCCGCTGGCGCCGCTCGGCAACCGGGTGGCGGCGGAGATTCCGGTGGGCGAGCTGTACGGGTAGGAGCCGTAGCCGGTTCAGCCGATTCAGCCGGGCTCAGCCGGCTGCGGCGCCCGGGGCCGGCTCAGCCGGCTGAGGCGCCCGGGGCATGCTCAGCCGGCTGCGGCAGGGGCCTGCTCGCCGGCTGCGGCAGCCGCGGCACGCGCGGTGTCTTCGAGGCGGGCGCGGTAGTCCGGCCAGAAGTCGGGGCCGCCGGGCGGCAGGTTGTCGTTGGCCTTCTGGAGGCCGGCCGATCCGTCGACGAGTTCGCGTACGAGGTCGGCGTGGCCGGCGTGCCGGTGGGTCTCGGCGATGAGGTGCGGCAGGATGCGCATGAGCGTCACGTCTCGCCGCTCTTCGGGCCACCACGGCACGCTGCCGGGCGCATCGAGCGGGAGGGCCTCGACGGTGGCGTTCGAGTGTGCCCAGATGCGGCGGTAGAGAGCGACGATGTCGTCGCGCGACTCATCGAGGGTGGCCCACATGTCGGAGTTGGGCTCGGCGTCGTCGGCTGTGTACGGCAGGGGCTCGGGGAACGGGCGGCCGAACACCAGCCCGAGGTACCCGGCCTCGACTCCGGCGGTGTGCTTCACGATGCCGAGCAGGTTGGTTCCGGTGGGTACGAGGGGGCGGCGGAGATCGTACTCCGAGACGCCCTCGAGCTTCCAGAGCAGGGCGTCTCGCCCGGTCTGCAGGTAGCGGAGCAGGTTCTGTTTGGCGAGGGTGTCGTCCATTCCTCCAGCCTGCCGCACGGGGCGGCGCGAGTCGAGATGGGAGCGCGGCGTACGACGAGGTCGATCAGAGCGGGCCCAGTGCGCTATGGTGGAAGTACTTGCGAGCGCAATCGCGCGCTCCCTGCGTCGTAGAACGCACATCTTCCGCTGGCCAGATCAGAGTGGCCGGAAGAGAAATTTCTCACGGCGAACGGATGTGGCCACCGCCACCTTCGCCAGACTTCCACCGGAGTTCGTCTCTCTGCGCCGCGGTTCTCACTGCGACACGGCGGAACGATATGAGATTGCGCCGCCGCAGCTCGCCCAGACAACCGACCGATTCGGTTGTGGGCGCCCGCACGGGATGCCGAGCATCCTGAGCACCTGCAGTACACGTGTGCATGTTTCTCGGGTGGAACCGATGCTGTGAAAGGCACCGAAACCCCATGACCATCGAATCAACACTCGAAGCACCGACCACGACCTTCGCCGCGCTGGGCGTTCCCGCCCCGCTGGTGGCGAAGCTCACGGCGTCGGGCATCGACTCTCCGTTCCCCATCCAGGTCGACACCCTGCCCGACACCCTCGCCGGGCGCGACGTGCTCGGCCGCGGCAAGACGGGCTCGGGCAAGACGCTCGCGTTCTCGCTGCCGATGGTGGCCCGCCTCGGCGGCGCCCTCGCCGGCGGCAAGCGCCGCCCCGGCCGCCCGCTCGGCCTCATTCTCGCGCCGACGCGTGAGCTCGCCACCCAGATCTCGGCCGTGCTCCAGCCGCTCGCCGACGCCTATGGGCTGAAGTCGACCACCATCTTCGGCGGCGTCTCGCAGCAGCGCCAGGTCGCTGCGCTGAAGGCCGGCGTCGACATCGTCGTGGCCTGCCCCGGCCGCCTCGAAGACCTCATGCAGCAGGGCTTCGTGTCGCTGGACGCCGTGGAGATCACCGTTCTCGACGAGGCCGACCACATGGCCGACCTGGGCTTCCTGCCCGTCGTGACCCGCATTCTCTCGAAGACCCCCGAGAACGGGCAGCGTCTGCTGTTCTCGGCCACGCTCGACAATGGCGTGGACAAGATCGTCAAGCGCTTTCTGCACAACGAGGTTCTGCACTCGGTCGATGAGGCCAACTCACCCGTCGCCGCGATGACCCACCACGTGTTCGAGGTGAACGACGCCGAGGCGAAGACTGCTCTCGTGAAGAAGCTCGCGTCGGGCACCGGCCGCCGCATCCTGTTCATGCGCACGAAGCACCACGCCAAGAAGCTGGCGCGCCAGCTCATCGATGCGGGCATCCCTGCCGTCGACCTGCACGGCAACCTCTCGCAGGTGGCCCGTGACCGCAACCTCGCCGCGTTCAGCGCCGGCGACGTGAGCGTGCTGGTGGCGACGGATGTCGCGGCCCGCGGCGTGCACGTCGACGACATCGAACTCGTGATCCACGTCGACCCGCCGGCCGAGCACAAGGCGTACCTGCACCGCTCAGGTCGTACCGCGCGGGCCGGCAGTGCGGGTGACGTCGTGACGATCATCCTGCCCGCCCAGCGCAAAGACCTCGACCTGCTCATGCGCAAGGCCGCGATCAACGTCGCGGTCGAGCGTGTGTCGCTCGCGTCACCGTCGGTCGACGCGTTGGTCGGCGAGGTCGCCGCGTACGTGAAGCCGTCGGATGCTCCTGTGACGCTGACCGGAGGCGGCGCATCGCGCGGCAACGGTGGCGGCGGAAACAGCGGCGGCCGCGGTTCTCGCGGCGGCAACGGCGGGTCGCGCGGCGGCAACGGCGGGTCGCGCGGCGGAAACGGCGGCGGCCAGGGCGGATCGCAGGGCGCGAACGCCCAGCGCAAGCGCGCCGCACGCGACGGCTCTGCCGGAAGCGGCCGCGACGATTCTGCCGGTTCGTCTGCAAGCGGCTCGGGCTACGGTTCCGACCGTCCCCGTCGCGATCGCTCGGCACAAGGTGCCGGAAGCGGCTCGGCCGGCGGCGCTCGCCGTGGTGGCCAGGGCGGCGGGCACTCGTCAGGCGGCGCTGGGCGCACCGGCGGCTCGACCGTCGCGTGGTCGAGCAACGGCGGCATGGCAGCAGCCGAGCCGCGCGCCCGCCGCTCCGGCCCGCGCCGCGCACAGGGCTGACCTCGCGGCCGTCGTCACCTGCTGACCGCGGTCGCAGAACGGGCGGCGCACAGCGAAACCTCGACGCATTTTGCCGAGGTCTCGTTGTGCGCCGCCCGTTTGGCTGCGTCGGGCCAGCCTGGTGGGCCCGGCCACCCGAAGCAGCTAATTTGGTGTGATGGCCGCCAACCCCACGAAAGTCCTGCTCGACGTCGACACGGGGGTCGACGACGCGCTGGCCCTGCTGTTCGCTGTAGCCCACCCCGCGATCGACCTGGTCGGGGTGAGCTGCGTCGCCGGCAACGCGGCACTGCCGCAGGTCATCCAGAACACCCTGCGGGTGCTCGATGCTGCCGGATGCCCGGCGGTACCCGTGGCGGGCGGCGCCCACCGGCCGCTGCTGAACCCGTCGCGCGACGCCTCGCACGTGCACGGCGCCGACGGGCTGGGCGGAATCGTATTGCCTGAGACGAGCCGGGAGACCTACCGCATCGATGGAGCGGCCGTCGGAGCGATCGAGATGATGCGGCGCGTGCTGATGGTCAGCGATGGGCCGGTGACGATCGTGGCGCTGGCGCCCCAGACGAACCTGGCGCTGCTGCTGCGTGCACATCCCGAGGTCGCAGAGAAGATCGAGCGGGTGCTGTTCATGGGCGGCTCGGCGAGCGTCGGCAACGCGACCGCGGTGGCCGAGTTCAACGTGTGGCACGACCCGGAGGCGGCCGCCATCGTGCTCGACTCGGGCGTGCCGACCTTCATGTACGGGCTCGACGTGTTCAACCGCGTCGCCGTTCCGCTGCAGAAGGCGGTCGAGCTGCAGTCGAGCGGGCGCGCGGCCGAGCGGCTGGCGGGTGAGCTGATCTCGCACCGCATGGGCGTCGGAGCGGGCAGGGAGCCCGTCTACACCGGGCTGATCGGCGACGCCGGGGCGCTGTGCGCGCTCGTCGACCCGGGGGCGCTGCGCACCGCGCTGCTGCCGGTGTACGTCGAGCTCGCGGGTTCGACGCGCGGTCAGACCGTGGTCGACCGGCGGGTGTTTCCTGGTGAAGACTCGATGCACGGTCTGCGCGGCACCGCGGGGCTGACCGAGGTGGCGCTGGAGGTGGATGCCGACCGGTACGTCGACCTCTTCCTGGGCACGATCGCCACCCTCGCCTGAAGCCCGGCCCCACGAGGACGGCACTGCGCGCGCCCACACCCCAGCAGAGCTTTATACGTGGCGCCCGGCAGGGACGGGCGCCACCGTCAGTACAGCCGTCCCACGGAGGCGAGGGCGGCCCGCAGGAGGGCGCCGCGGCCGCCCTCCATCTCTGCGTGGATGCTGTCGCTCACCGCTTCCTGGGGCGTCATCCAGGTCAGTTCGAGGGCGTCTTGACGCGGATCGCACGTACCGGTGACCGGGATGACGTAGGCCAACGAGACGGCGTGCTGCCGATCATCCGTGAAGGTGCTCACACCGGGCAGCGGAAAGTACTCGGCCACCGAGAACGGAATCGGGCTCGTCGGCAGCTGGGGAAACGCCATCGGCCCGAGGTCTTTCTCGAGGTGCCGGAACAGCGCGTCGCGCAGCGTCTCGCCGTACATGACCCGGCCCGACACGATGGTGCGCGTCATCGACCCGCTCGGCGACACCCGCAGCAGAACGCCCACCTCGGTGACCTGCCCGAGCCCGTCGACCCGCACGGGCACGGCCTCCACATAGAGCAGCGGCAGGCGCCGCCTGATCTCGTCAAGCTCCTGGTCACTCAGCCAGCCGGGGTTCGGGTCAGGGGTGCGAACGCTCATGATTCATTCTTACCTACATCAGCAGCACGTTTGGCCGTTGGCCGCGCGGGCCGGGTTGCGCAAGGCCCGCCCGAGTGTCGGTGGTGTGGGCGAAGATGGATGCATCGAAACAGAAGTGCTGGCCAAGTTCTCTCCCGCCACCCGCGAGTGGTTCGGCGGTGCCTTCGCCGCGCCCACCGACGCGCAGGTCGGGGCGTGGCAGGCGGTCTCCGAGGGCTCGCACGCGCTCGTCGTCGCGCCCACCGGTTCGGGCAAGACCCTCGCGGCCTTCCTGTGGGCCATCGACCGGCTGATCAGCTCGCCTCCCCCGGCCCCCGCCAGAGACGAGAACGGCACAGAGAAGCCGGTCGGCACCCGGGTGCTCTACATCTCGCCACTGAAGGCGCTGGCGGTCGATGTCGAGCGCAACCTGCGGGCTCCCCTCGTCGGCGTGACGCAGACGGCCAAGCGGCTGGGCACGATTCCGCCGAACGTCACCGTGGGCGTGCGCTCGGGCGACACCACCCAGAGCGACCGCCGCACGATGATCAAGAACCCGCCCGACATTCTCATCACCACGCCCGAGTCGCTCTTTCTCATGCTCACCTCGGCGGCGCGCGAGACGCTCAGCTCGGTCGAGACGGTGATCATCGACGAGGTGCATGCCGTCGCGGCGACCAAGCGCGGGGCGCACCTGGCGGTGAGCCTCGAACGGCTGGATGCTCTGCTCGACACCCCGGCGCAGCGCATCGGTCTGTCGGCCACCGTGCGCCCCCGCGAAGAGGTGGCCCGGTTCCTGGCCGGTGGCCGGGCCGTGACCATCGTCGCCCCCGTCTCGACGAAGAAGTTCGACCTGCGCGTGGTCGTACCGGTCGAAGACATGGCCGACCTCGGGGCGGCTCCCCCGCTCGAAGGGTCGGCCGCCGCGGCCACCCCGCAGCAGGGATCGATCTGGCCTCACGTCGAAGAGAGCATCGTCGACCGGATACTCCAGCACCGCTCATCCATTGTGTTCGCGAACTCACGGCGGCTGGCCGAGCGGCTGACGGCACGCCTGAACGAGATCTACGCCGAGCGGTTGAACGGGGTCGATGCGGAGGCGGCCTCGCTGGCGCACGCGGTGCGGCTGGCGGGCAGCGACCGCAGCCGGCCGGGAGAGGCGCGGGGTGGTTCGCGAGCGGCGCGGGAGGGTTCGGGAGCCGGATCGGCCGCCGACCCCGCGGGCGGCAACGGGCGCGCTCCCGCACAGGTCATGGGGCAGGCCGGCCAGAGCGAGGGTGCCGAGCCGCTGCTCGCACGGGCGCACCACGGGTCGGTGAGCAAGGAGCAGCGAGCCATCATCGAAGACGACCTGAAGACGGGTCGGCTTCGCTGCGTGGTTGCGACGTCGAGCCTCGAGCTCGGCATCGACATGGGCGCGGTCGACCTCGTGGTGCAGGTGGAGTCGCCGCCGTCGGTGGCGAGCGGACTGCAGCGCGTCGGGCGCGCCGGGCATCAGGTGGGCGAGGTGTCGCGCGGGGTGATCTACCCGAAGCACCGGGCCGACCTGATCCACTCGGCGGTGGCCGCGCAGCGCATGACCGATGGACTAATCGAAGCCCTGGCCGTTCCGAAGAACCCGCTCGACATCCTGGCGCAGCAGACTGTGGCGGCGTGCGCGCTCCAAGCCATCGATGTCGAGGAGTGGTTCGACACCGTCAAGCGGTGCGCCCCGTTCTCGAGTATGCCTCGATCGGCATACGAGGCCACGCTCGACCTGCTCGCCGGGCGGTACCCCTCCGACGAGTTCGCCGAGCTGCGCCCGCGCATCGTGTGGGACCGCGACGCCGGCACGATCACCGGCCGCCCCGGCGCGCAACGGCTGGCGGTCACGAGCGGCGGAACCATTCCCGACCGCGGCCTGTTCGGTGTGTTCATGGTGGGTGAGACCGCCTCCCGGGTCGGCGAGCTCGACGAGGAGATGGTCTACGAGTCGCGGGTCGGCGACGTGTTCGCGCTCGGTGCGACGAGCTGGCGCATCCAGGAGATTACGCACGACCAGGTGCGCGTCACGCCCGCGTTCGGCGAACCCGGGCGGCTGCCGTTCTGGCGCGGCGACGGTCTGGGCAGGCCCGCCGAGCTGGGGCGAGCGATCGGAGAGTTCACCCGCACGATGAGTGGGGCATCCGCTGCCCGTGCGCTGGAGCTGAGCGAGAACGCCGGCCTCGACGAGAACGCGGCGAGCAACCTGACGGCGTTCATCGGTGAGCAGCGCGAGGCGACCGGGCACGTTCCGAGCGACAGGGAGCTGGTCGTCGAGCGTTTTCGCGACGAGCTCGGCGACTGGCGGGTGATTCTGCACTCGCCGTACGGCATGCAGGTGCACTCGCCGTGGGCGCTGGCGATCGGTGCACGAATACGCGAACGGTTCGGGGTCGACGGCGGGGTGGTGGCCAGCGACGACGGCATCGTGGTGAGGTTGCCCGACACCGAGAGCGAGCCGCCCGGGGCCGAGCTGTTCGTCTTCACGGCCGACGAACTCGAGATCATCGTCACCACCGAGGTGGGCGGATCGGCGCTGTTCGCCTCGCGCTTTCGCGAGAACGCGGCGCGGGCGCTGCTGCTGCCGCGGCAGAACCCCGGCAGGCGGTCGCCCCTGTGGCAACAAAGGCAGCGCTCGGCGCAGCTGCTCGAGGTGGCCCGGCGGTACCCGACGTTCCCGATCATCCTCGAGACGGTGCGCGAGTGCCTGCAAGACGTGTACGACCTGCCGTCGCTGAAGGCCCTCGCGGGCGAGATCGAGAGCCGGCGCATCCGCATCGTCGAGACCGAGACGCCCGAGCCGTCGCCGTTCGCGCGCTCGCTGCTGTTCGGCTACGTGGCGTCGTTCGTGTACGAGGGCGACAGCCCCCTGGCCGAGCGACGGGCGGCAGCGCTGTCGCTCGACCCCACTCTGCTGGCAGAGCTGCTCGGGCGCGCCGAGCTGCGCGAGCTGCTCGATCCGGGTGTCATCGAGCAGACCGAACGTGAGCTGCAGCGGCTGGCTCCGGGGCGCAAGGCGACCGGCGTCGAGGGCGTGGCCGACCTGGTGCGGATGCTCGGGCCGCTGTCGGTGGCCGAAGTGGAGGCGCGGCTCGTCGAAGGTGGCGAGGTGGCGCAGGGTGGGGGCGTCGCAGTGGCCGATGCGTCGGCCCGGGATGCCGCAGCGGCAGGGGGCGAAGTGGCGGCGGCCGCTGGCGATGTGGTGTCGGCCAGCGGCGATGTCGCGGCGCCCGGAGGCGATGTGGCGGCGGCCGGGGTCGAAGCAGGCGTTGCGGCGGGGTACCTCGCCGAGCTGGCGGCGGCCAAGCGGGTGCTGCCCGTGACGATCGCCGGCGAGGCACGCTGGGCCGCCATCGAAGACGCGAGCCGGCTGCGCGACGCGCTCGGAGTGCCGATTCCGTTCGGGGTGCCCGACGCGTTCATCGAGCCGGTCGACGACCCGCTGGGTGACCTGGTGGGGCGGTACGCCCGCACTCACGGACCGTTCACGGTCGCCGAAGCCGCCACCCGTTACGGGCTCGGCAGCGCGGTGGTGCACGAGACACTGAAGCGGCTCGAGGCGGGGCGCCGGGTGGTGGAGGGCGAGTTCCGCCCCACCGGCGACGCCTCCCCGTTCGACCACGCCGCGGCGGCGAGCGAGTGGTGCGACACCGAGGTGCTGCGCCGGCTGCGTGCTCGGTCGCTCGCCGCGCTGCGGCACGAGGTCGAACCCGTCGACCAGGCGGCGTTCGCGCGCTTCCTGCCGGTGTGGCAACACGTCGGCGGAACGCTGCGCGGAATCGACGGCGTGCTCACCGTGATCGAGCAGCTCGCCGGGGTTCCGGCGCCCGCGTCGGCCTGGGAGACGCTCGTGCTGCCGTCACGGGTCAGTGACTACAGCCCCGCGATGCTCGACGAGCTGACCGCCTCGGGCGAGATCGTCTGGTCGGGCAACGGGTCACTGCCGGGCAGCGACGGGTGGGTAGCGCTGCACCTCGCCGACACGGTGCACGTGACGCTGCCCGAGCAGGTCGAGCTCGAACCGACCGCGCTGCAGGGCGCGGTGCTCGAGGCACTCGAGGGCGGCGGCGCCTACTTCTTCCGCGACCTGGCCGATGCGGTGGCGGCACGGATGCTCGGCCGTGGCCGCGCGGCGGGCACGGCAGCGGCGGGCACGGCAGCGGCGGGTGCGGGTGCAGCGGGCGTTGGCGAGGCGGGCGCAACGGCGGGCGCTACGCCACGCGGTACGGGAGCGGGCGGTTCGGGATCGGGCGGTTCGGGATCGGGCGGTTCGGGATCGGGCGGTTCGGGAGCGGGCGGTTCGGGAGCGGGCGGTTCGGGATCGGGCGGTTCGGGAGCGGGCGGTGCGGCATCCGTCGCCGCCGAGGGCGCGAGCCCTGTCGACCTCGGCAGCGCGTTCTTCACCGACGACCAGCTCGTCACCGCGCTGTGGGATCTGGTGTGGGCCGGCCGCATCACGAACGACACGCTCGCACCGCTTCGCACCCTGACGGGCGGCGGCGGCAAGGGCAGCGCGGCGCACTCGGCCAAGCGCTCGGCGCCCCGCTCGCGGCTCTACCGCGGAAGGTCGTACGCGCGCCCGACGATGGCCACGCGGGTCGGACCGCCCACGGTCGGCGGGCGCTGGTCACTGCTGCCGCGCGCCGAGTCAGACCCGACACTGCGGGCGCACGCGATGGCCGAGTTCCTGCTCGACCGGTACGGTGTCGTCACGCGCGGCTCGGTGATGAGCGAACACCAGCCCGGCGGGTTCGCGCTCGCCTACCGCGTGCTGAGCCAATTCGAGGAGACCGGGCGCTGCCGCCGCGGCTACTTCATCGACGGGCTCGGCGCCGCCCAGTTCGCGACCGGCGGCACCGTCGACCGGCTGCGTTCGTTCGCGTCTGACACGCTTGCCGAGGCGCCCGGTACGTTCGGGTCGCGTGGGCCACGCGACGAGGGCGGCGACGGCACGGGCAATCGCCCGAGTGGCGGCCCAGGCGGAGGCGCCAGCGGCTCCGGCGTCGGCGCTGGCAACGGCAGCGGAAGTGGCGTCGGCAACGGCGGTGGCAACGGCGGCGGCACGGGCAGAGGCTCCAACGCCACCGGCCGGCGGGGCGGTCGCGACGAGACGCGCTCACGCACGCTGACGCTCGCCGCGAGCGACCCGGCCAATCCGTTCGGCGCCGCGCTGCCGTGGCCGGCGGGTGAGGGGCATCGTCCGGGGCGCAAGGCGGGGGCGCTCGTGGTGCTCGTCGAGGGGCAGCTCGTTCTCTACATCGAACGCGGCGGAAAGACCGTGCTGTCGTTCAGCGACGACGACGACGTGCTGGGTGAGGCAGCGACATCCCTCACCCGTGCCGTGACCACCGGCCAGGTCGACAAGCTGACCATCGAGAAGATCGACGGCGAATTCTCGGTCGGATCGACGGTGGGGCGGATGCTCGAGGCCGCCGGCTTCAACAACACCCCCCGCGGGCTCAGGTTGCGCAGTGCTTAGCGCGCCACGGATGCCCGACACCCCGAAGCCGCACAGCGCGCCACTGGCGCCCCGCACCCCGACGCCGCTCACCGCGCCACCGGCGCCCCGCACAGCGACGCCGCTCACCGCGCCACTGACACCTGCACCCGCCTGCGACCCGAGGAGCGATCGTGCCTGAGGGCGACACCGTCTACCGCACCGCCGAACACCTCAACGCCGTGCTGGCGGGGCAGGTGCTGACGGGGTGCGACATCCGGGTGCCGAAGTTCGCCACGGTCGACCTCACCGGCGAGCGGGTCGACGACGTCGTGAGCAGAGGAAAACACCTGCTCATGCGGATCGGTGAGTTCAGCATCCACTCGCACCTCAAGATGGAGGGCACCTGGCACGTGTATCGCCCCGAGACGCGCTGGCGCAAACCGGCGTGGCAGGCGCGGGCGATTCTGAAGACCGCGGAGTGGACGGCCGTCGGCTTCGAACTCGGCAAGGTCGAGGTGTTGAGGCGTTCCGACGAAGACGACGTGGTCGGGTACCTCGGCCCCGACCTGCTGGGCCCCGGGTGGGATGCGGTCGAGGCCGAACGCCGGCTGGCGTCAGACCCGGCGCGTGAGATCGACGTGGCGCTGCTCGACCAGCGCAACCTCGCCGGGCTCGGCAACGTATTCGTCAACGAACTGTGCTTTCTGCGTGGGGTACTGCCGACGCGGCCCGTCGGCGAGGTCACGCAGCTCGGGGCGGTCGTGGCCCTCGCGCACCGACTGATCACGGCCAACCGCGACCGCGTCGAGCGCACCACCACCGGCGACACCCGGCCGGGCAAGCAGGTGTTCGTCTACAACCGCGCGGGGCAGCCCTGCCGCCGCTGCGGCACCCCGATTCTCACCGGCAAGCTCGGGGCCAGCGAACTCGCGCTGCGCGACACCTACTGGTGCCCGCACTGCCAGACCTGAGCCGGCTGCAACCAGCGGAGCATACCCCGCCCCCGTATGCCGCGCGCAGGTATTCTGGGGTGGTGATCGACGACATCAAGAAGCGCGCCCTGCACCGCACCCGCATTCTCGAAGGGCAGCTGCGCGGCCTCGAGAAGGCGATCGAGAACGAGGACTACTGCATCGACATCATCACGCAGTCGTTGGCCATCCAGAAGTCGCTGGGGTCGCTCAACAAGCTGATGGTCGAGAACCACCTGAAGACGCACGTCACCGAGATGTTCGACGCCGGGGGCGACGAGCGTGCCAAGGCGATCGACGAGCTGGTGCGCATCTACGAGCTGAGCCGCAACCGCGGCGAGTGAGGCGGGGCGAGCACCGTAGAGCCTGCGGGCGACGGATGCTCGGGCATCCGGCAGCGCACGAAAGCCCGCACTACCGCTCGTCCGGCGAACGGATGCTCGGGCATCCGGCAGCGCACGAAAGCCCGCGCTACCGCTCGTCGGGGCGGGCGGATGCACGGGCATCCAGAACCGCGACCTGGCGTTTGAGGGCGATCAGCCGGTAGGAGGTGTCGGCGAGTTCGGCCACGAGCGTCCAGTCGACGGCGGCGGGATCGTCGGCGAGGTCGAGGGCGAGCCAGCCCTTCGATCCGAAGTAGCGGGGAGTGAAGAAGCCGGGCTGCTGCAGCAGGGCGGGGCGCTCGTCGGCGTCGGGCTTGAACCACACCGAGGCGCGGGCGCCGTTGCCCAGGCCGGCGATCAGAAAGATGCGCTGGTTGACGCGGAAGTTCGGCCGCCCCCACGTCTCCAGCTCGCTCGCGTCGGGCAGGGCGAGGGCGATCTCGCGCAGCCGGGCGATCAGCGGATCGTCGGCGGCGAACTGCGGGGGATGCTCGCTCGAGAATGCCATGGCACCAGACGATAGCACTCGCTCCGTTTAGACTGGGGCCAGCTTTTCGCGCCCCACCAGCCCGAGTGAACGAAGGAACTCCGTGACCGATTCAGCCCGCCGCGCAGCCGTCAACGATGCCGCGGTGGTGTGGTCGGTTCCGTCGGAGGAGCTGGCCGGTCGGCTGCCCATGAGCCCGCTCGTCATCATCATGCACGGCTACGGTTCGCATGAGAACGACCTGATCTCGCTGGCTCCGCTGCTGCCCGAGGGCATCGTCGCGGCATCGCTGCGGGCGCCCTTGCTGGCGCCGCACCCCATCGAGAACGGGTTCGCGTGGTTCACCATCGGCGACCCGGGCAACCCGCGCATCTCGGGTGTCGACGACGCCGCGCTGTCGGTGCTCGAGTGGCTCGACCGGGTCGAGGCCGCCTACGGAACGCCGCCGAGTATCGCGCCCATGGGGTTCTCGCAGGGCGGGGCGATGGCGGTGCACCTGCTGCGCTCGGTGCCCGGGCGGTTCGTCGCGGCCGTGAACCTGTCGGGGTTCGTGGTGGCGGGCCAGGTGCACGGCGACCGGTCGATGGCCGAGCTGCGACCGCCGGTGTTCTGGGGGCGTGATGTCGCCGACCCCGTCATCACGGCCGAGGCGGTGGCGCGCACCGAGGAGTGGCTGCCCGAGCACTCGACCCTCACGGCGAAGCTGTACCCGGGCATCCATCACGGGGTGTCGCAGGAGGAGGTGGCCGACGTGTCGGCGTTCCTGGGCGAGCATCTGTTCGGGGCGGGCGCCGGGGCTTCGGGAGCCGACGGCGTCGCGGCCGTCTGACGGCGCGGCGCGACCAGCACCCCGAGACGACGCGACCACTCGACCCCGAGACCGAGCGAGACCCGAACACCGATGGCCAGAGCATCCAAGACCGCAGGGCCCACGACGGCCGCGACCGTCGCCCTGACGAAGGCGGACGTGGCCTTCACCCCGCACGCCTACCACCATGACGATGCCGCCACCGACTTCGGCGACGAGGCAGCGCGGGCCCTCGGAATCGACCCGGCTCGCGTGTTCAAGACCCTGCTGGTCGACACCGACGCCGGCCTCGCGGTCGCAGTCGTCGCGGTCGCGTCGATGCTCGACGTGAAGGCGGTGGCCGCGGCCGTCGGCGCGAAGCGAGCAGCGATGGCCGACAAGGCGGTCGCCGAGCGCAAGACCGGCTACGTCGTCGGCGGAATCAGCCCCTTCGGCCAGAAGACCCGCCTCACGACGGTGCTCGACGACGAGGCCCTCGCCCACGACACCATCTTCGTCTCGGGCGGTCGCCGCGGATTCGACCTCGAAATCGTACCCGCCGACCTGGTGCGGCTGACGGGAGCGGTCGTGGCGCAGATCCGGCGGGGCTGAGGATGCCCGACCCGTCGTCATCGGGCGACATCGCCCCAGCTACCATCCAACCCGCCGAGGTCGCCCCCGATACTGGCTCGCCCGCCGACATCGCCCCCGAGGCCGCGGTGCCGGCTGCGAGCGTCAGCCATGCCGCGCCACCCGCCGAACGGATGCCCGGGCTCGCCGCCGCGGCCGAAGCAGCCGAGCGGGCCCTCCTCACGCCGCGGGTGCGGGGCGACCGGGCGGAGCTCGAACTGCTGCTCGACGAGAACTTCCGCGAGATCGGACAGTCTGGCCGCCTCTTCACCCGCAACCAGATTGTGGCGGCGTTGCTGGCCGATGCGGGTGCGTCGGATGCAGCCCCGCACACCCCGCCGCCCGAGCTGAGTGAGGTGGTCGCGACACCGCTCGCCGAGAACGTCGTACTGCTGACGTACGTGCTGCGGTTCGAGGGGCGCTGGTCTCGCCGGGCATCCGTGTGGCGCGCGACGGGTGAGGGCGGGCGTCCGGTGGCCCTCGTGTTCCACCAGGGCACGACGATCGCGCCGGGCTAGAGCGACAGCTCGAAATACAGCGCCTGGCCCTCGCGGCGCACCTCCACGAGGCCGGCGCCGGCCAGCACGCGCTGCGACGCGACATTGTCGAGCGTCGTGTCGGCGCGCAGCAGGCGGGCTCCGGATGCCCGGGCGATGCCCACGGCGGCCGCGAGCGCCTCGGCGGCGAACCCGTTGCCGCGGGCCGAGGCGACCAGGCCATAACCCACCTCGACCGCCCCCTCGTCGTCGGGCGACCCCGTGAAGCCGATGCCGCCGATCGCGGCGTTGTCGGAGCGGCGGCACACGACGTACGGCCCGAAGGGCTGCGGATCGCCGTTCGCGCGGAAGTCGGCGATGAACCGCGGAAGAATGTCGATCTCGTCGGCGAACGGGTAGTCGGGCGCCCACACGTCGTGCGCGGCAGGGGTTCGCGCGAGCACGCGCTCGGCCTCGGCGAGCGAGTAGGGGCGCAGGAGGAGGCGGGGAGTCGTCGTCTGCACTCCCGAAGACTATCCACCGGGCCGGGGCGGGTGGGTCGCACGGTGGCGCGGCGTGGCGTAACGAGGCCTAGCGAGGCGTGACGAGGCGTAGCGTGGCGTGGCGTGGAGTAGCGAGTAGCGAGGCACGGGGCTCAGAGCAGGTGCGTCAGGTGCTGGCCCAGTGGCGAGTGCGTCGGGCGGCTTTTAGTAACGTGGGGGCATGACCCGGCAGACGCAGACGGTTTCGCGAACGATCATCCACGGCGCGTACGTTGCGACCGTCGACCACGACGACACCGAGCACCGCGACGGCTACGTGGTCGTCGATGACGACACGATCGTCGCCGTGGGGGCGGGCGAGGTTCCGCGCTGGGCTCTCGACGGCGAGCCGGCAACGTCCGAGCTGGGCGCCCCGACGGGCGCCCCGACGGGCGGAACGACGGGCGGCACGACAGGCAGCACCACGGCCGCCCCGAGCGGCACCACGCGCGCGGCCACGCCCCGGGCATCCGTCACCCTCGTCGACGGGCGCGGGCACCTCGTCACACCCGGGCTCATCAACACCCACCACCACCTCTACCAGTGGCTCACGCGCGGCTACGCCCAAGACTCGATTCTGTTCGACTGGCTGACGTCGCTGTATCCGCTGTGGTCGATGATCGACGCCGACCTGGTCGAGAAGGGCGCGCTGGGGGCGATGGCCGTCGCCGCTAAATCGGGATGCACGGCGGTGGGCGACCACCACTACGTGTTCCCCAGCGGCGCGGGCGACATTCTCGGCGGAATCGTTCGGGCGGCCGGCGAGCTCGGCGTGCGCATCCACGCCACTCGCGGGTCGATGGACCTCGGGCAGAGCGACGGTGGCCTTCCGCCCGACTTCGTGGTCGAGTCGATCGACGCGATTCTGGCGGCCAGTGACCAGGCCATCGACCGGTACCACGATGCGTCGCGTGGGGCGATGGCGCAGATCGCCGTGGCTCCGTGCTCGCCGTTCTCGGTCACGGCCGACCTGCTGCGCGAATCGGCGGCGCTCGGCCGGGCCCGTGGGGTGCGGCTGCACACACACGGGTCAGAGACCGTCGAAGAAGACGCGTTCTGCCTCGAGAAGTTCGGCAAGACCCCGACGCAGTACCTCGAAGACGTCGACTGGCTCGGCCCCGACGTGTGGATGGCGCACTGCGTGCACCTCGACGACCACGCCATCGCCCGCTTCGCCGCCACCGGAACGTCGGTCGCCCACTGCCCCTCGTCGAACGCCCGGCTCGCCGCCGGCATCGCGCGGGTTCCGGCCATGCTCGAGGCCGGAATCACCGTGGGCCTCGGCGTCGACGGCGCCGCCTCGAACGAGTCGGGGCAGCTCGGCACCGAGATTCGCATGGCCGTGATGATGAACCGGCTGGGCTCGGGGGCCGACCGGATGCCCGGGCGGGCCGCCCTGCGCATGGCGACCATGGGCGGAGCAGCCACGCTCGGCCGCGCGGCAGAGCTCGGCTCGCTCGAAGTGGGCAAGCTCGCCGACCTCGCCGTGTGGAAGATCGATGGCGTCGAGCACGCCGGAATCCTCGACCCCGTCGCGGCCCTCACCCTGGGCTCGCAGCCCCCGCTGGCGCTGTTGCTCGTGAACGGCGCCGAGGTGGTTCGGGATGGCCGGCTCAGCCGCGTCGACGAGCCCTCCATCGCGGCGGCGGTGGCCCGGGCATCCACGGCTCTCGCCGCCCGCTGACCGATCGCGGCAAGCCTGAATCTGCGGCTCTCTGGCATGTGCGCGCCCGTTCGAAGGGGCGCATGTATGCCGAAGGGGCGCGCTCTGCGACGGTGGGACGCAGCGGGCGGGGGGCGCGTCAGCGGGCGCGGCCCGCGACCTTCTCGGTGAGGCCGAGGCGAACGGTGGGCCACTCCGACTCGATGATCGAGAAGACGACGGTGTCGCGCAGCGTGCCGTCGCGCCAGAGGTCGTTGTTGCGCAGAACGCCGTCTTGCTTGGCGCCGAGCCGGGCGATCGCGGCGCGCGACTGCTGGTTGTGCCAGTGCGTGCGAAACTCCACCGCCACGCAGCCCAGCGTGTCGAAGGCGTGGGTGAGCTGCAGCAGCTTGGCCTCGCTGTTGATTCCGGTGCGCTGGGTGCTCTTCGCGAGCCAGGTCGATCCGATCTCGAGTTTACGATTGTCGGCACGGATGTTCAGGAACGACGACATTCCGACGGCCCGACCGGTGTCGTGCCGCACAACCGCCCACGGCACCCAGCTGCCCTCGGCGTTCAGGTCGAGGCGGTGCTGCACGGCATCCTGCATCTCATCGGGGCTCGGGATGCGCGTGTACCAGGTCTGCCACAGGTCGCCTTCGGCGACGGCCTCGGCGAGATCGGGCACGTGCCGGAGCGACAGCGGCTCGAGCGTGATGCGCTGCCCCACGAGGGTCGGTACGGCGCTGAAGTCGACAGGAGAGGGCTGCTCGGATGACATCTCTCGACCCTATCGCCGCCGGCGCCGGCCTGCCGCACTGCCTCGGCAGCAGCAGCGCCGCCATCGATTCACGGGTTTGAAACACGTGCGGCGCGCAAGACTGTTCTCAACCCGCGAATCGATTGCTGACCCGGCGGCCCAACGGGGTCAGGGCTCGATGACGGCCCAGCCGTGGGGTGGGGTGGTGGCGGTGAGTCCGCTGGCTGAGCCTTCGCTGCCGGAGGGGGCCAGGGCACAGTCGCCGGCGACGAGAGTGGATGCTCGGGGTACGTCGATCGCGAACGGCTCGTCCCCCACGTTGAGCAGTACAACGAGGCGCCGCGGATGCCCGGCCCCGCCGCCCGCCGGCGCGGCTTCAGCCTGGTGCGGCGCGGCTTCACCCTGGTGCGGCGCGGAGTCCGTCGCGACAACCTCGTACGCGTAGAATTCGTTCGTGAGCTTCAGCGCCGAGGTGCGTGCTGAGTGCAACCACGGATGCCGCCGCCGCAGACCGATGAGGTTCTGGTGCAGGTGGTAGACCGACCATCCGTCGACCGCGCCGCCGGCGCCCACAGCACCCGCCCCGTCGGCCCGACCGGCGCCGAACCCGGCCGGCCCCGCCGCAGGGAACGCCGGCCGGATGGCATCGTCGCCGCCGAACCGCTGCTCCTTGAGCCCGGTCAGGCCGCGCTCGTCGCCGTAGTAGATCGACGGCGTGCCACCGATCGTCAGCAGCACGACGAGCGCGTGGGCGAGGTGCCGGGCATCCCCCACCGCCGTCGCCAGCCGGGTCACGTCGTGGTTGCCCACGAACGTGAGCGGAACGAACCCCTCGAGGTACCCGTTGTGCCGCCCCAGCGCGTAGTCGAGTTCGAAGAAGTTGGCGTCGTGAATCGAACTCCAGATGGCCTTCCACACCTCGTACTGGGTCACCGAGTCGAGCCGCGACGCCTCGACGTAGGCGGTGTAGTCGCCGTGCAGCACCTCGCCGACGAAATAGGCATCCGGATGCCCGTGCCGCACCCGGGGCAGCACGTCGGCCCAGAAGGCGCTGTCGACCGCGTACGCGGCGTCGAGCCGCCAGCCGTCGGCCCCGCGGCCGAGCCAGTAGGTCATGACCTCGACCACGAAGTCGGCGACCGCGGGTTCGGCGTGGTTCAGCTCGACGAGGGTGTCGTGCCCTTCGAACACCCTGAACCGCGGATGCGCGCCCGAACCGTAACCGCCGCCGACAGCCCGAGCATCCGAACCGTCGCCGTCGCCGTCGCCGACAGGCCGACCATCCGAACCGCCGCCACCGCCGCCGCCGACAGCCCGACCATCCGAACCGCCGCCGCCGCGAACCGCCTCATCCCCCGCTGCCGCACCACCCGACTCGTCGACGAACCACCCGAACTCGGGCGCCGCAGCACCCTCGGCGAGCGCCCGCTGCAGCGGCGCGAAGCCTCGCCCCACATGGTTGAACACCCCGTCGAGCAGCACCCGCAGCCCCCGGGAGTGGGCCTCGGCGACCAGCAGGTCGAAGTCGGCCTCATCGCCCAGCCGCGGATCAATCGTGAAGTATTCGGTCGTGTCGTACCCGTGCGTCTCTGAGGCGAAGACGGGTCCGAGGGCGATTCCCGACGCTCCCAGCTCGATCGCGTAGTCGAGCCAGTCGACGATCCGCGTCAGCCGGTGCTCGAGTGGATGCTCTCCCGCTTCAGTCGACGCCCCGACGAACCCGAGCGGGTAGACCTGCCACCACACCGCGTACTCGACCCACTCCGGCTCGCTCACCGCACCCATCCCTCTCCCCCTGCGTCCCTTCCCGCTGCGTCCCTTCCCGCTGCATCCCTTCCCGCTGCATCCCTTCCCGCTGCATCTCCCCGCCCCGTCGGCGCACCCGCACCGCCGTCGCCGCGCACGGAAGACTCAAGCCCCACCGACGCGCACACCCCCGTCGCGCCACCACCCCGCGCCTGTTCGGCCCGCGCCACGCTCACCACGCGTCGCCATCGGGGGCGAGGCCGGCAGCCTGGGCATCCAGAACCGCGTTGCCCGGGTCAGCCGGACCGACGTCTATCAGCATCTTTCCGACGACCCCGTCTTCGACGGCCCGGTGTGCAGCCCCGGTCTCCGACAGCAGATACCGTACGAGCGGAAGGCCGAACTCGTCGCCCACGCCGAGGGCGCCGGCCGCAGCCGCCTCACCCACGGCCGCCACGGCATTCGACTTCTGCACCTCGCTCGTCGTGTACGTGAGGATGAACTGGTACCGCACGTTCTTGGTCATGCTGGCCCGAGCAGGCACCGACAGCTCGTCGGGCGAACCCGAGACGTAGATCGCGATCGTTCCGCCGGTGGCGATCATCTGGAGGTCGATGCCGAGGTTGGCGAGCGGATTCACCTCGACGATGATCGACACTCCGTTGGGCGCGACCGCGGCGACCCGGGCCACCACATCCTCGGTGTGGTAGTCGATCACGTGATGAGCCCCTGCCCGCCACGCGAGGTCGGCCTTCAGCTCGCTGCTCACGGTCGTGATCACGGTGGCGCCGGCCCACACAGCGAGCTGGATCGCCGCGTGCCCGACTGCGCCCGCTCCCCCGGCGACCAGCACGGTGTGACCGACGAGCGATCCCGGCGAGAGCCTGGCCGGTGCGACCTCGTGGGAGGTCAGAGCGCGGTGGGCAGTCAGGGCCGGGATGCCCAGCGAAGCCCCCACGTCGAACGACAATCCCGCGGGCAGCGGGTTGACGAGCGTCTCGGGCAGAACGGCGAATTCGGTGGCGGTGCCAGAGGGTCGCTGGTAGGCCGCATCACGAATCCAGACCCGGTCTCCGACGGAGAAGCGCTGCACCGCTGGTCCGATGGCATCGATGACGCCCGATCCGTCTTGGTTGGGGGTCTGCGGATGCTCGAGCTCCACACTCGCGCCCGATCCAGCCCGCGCCTTCCAGTCGGTCGGGTTCACTCCCGAGACGACGATGCGCACGCGCACTTCGCCGTGACCGGGCTCGGGAAGGCTGTCGCTCTCGACCAGCTCGAGCACCTCGGGGCCTCCGGTGCGGTGGTAGACGACGGCTTTCATGGGCGCTCTCCTTTGTGCGGTTGCTCGGGTGGTCGGTGGTGCCGTGGTGCGGGGTGCGTGGTGCGGTGTGCGGTGTGCGGGGTACGGGGTGCGGTCAGGCGGGTCGTGCGATGTGCGTCCATGCCGGCCGCCTGCGTGCAGACCGACTCCATCGTGTACCGCCCGCCTGAGAACCCGCTACCGCTTTCCGCCGAACTTTCTGCGGCGGGCCTGGGCCTTGTTCGCCTGCTCCGACTGCACCTTCTTGCGGGCAGGCTGGGCGGGTCGTTGACGTCCTGTCGCGGCCTCCTCGGCCTCCCGCGCGGCACGCGCCTTCGCCTTGGCCTTCGCCACCGGGCCGATCTTCTTGACCGGCGTAGAGGCATCCGCAGAGCCGTTTCGCCCACGACCGCCCCCGCCCGCGCCGGCCGCGGCCGTGGCCGCAGCCGCTCCGGCAGACGTCGCATCGACCAGGCCGCCCGAGCGCGAACTCGACGCCGACCGGCCTCGCACGATGCCGATGAACTCCTCGACGAGCACCGACCCGTCGCCCTCGCGCCAGGCGAGCGAGACCGGCCACTCGGCCACCCCGCTCACCGGCACGTACACCACGTCTTTACGACTGTGCAGCCGCGCAATCGATTTCGGAACGATCACAATGCCCACCCCCGCCGCCACCTGCTCGAAAGCGTCGTCGAGCGACCGGATGCCCAGCAGCGGCCGCCGCGACCCGTCGGCCACCTCGACCGCCACGTCACGCCATTCGGGCACCTCGTCGGGCTCCTGCAGCAGGTGTTCCTCGGCCAGGTCGGCGACGGCCACCTCGTCGAATACCGAGGCGGGGTGCTCCTTGGCCACCCCCACCACCGGCACCTCGGAGTAGAGCGCGATCGCACTCAGCCCGGCGCGGTCGACCGGATGCCGCACAAAACTCACGTCGGCCGAGTGCCCGTGCAGCACCGACGTCTGCTCCCCCGGCTCCGAGCGGAACACCTCGAGCGCCACCTCCGGGTGCCGCTGCTGCCACACCCGCGTCCACTTCGTCACGGTGACCCCGGCGACGAAAGCGATCCGCAGCACCGGGCCCGACGCCGGCTCGCCAGACACCGACTGCGCAGACTGAGCCGGCGGCTCCGGCGGCTCCGGCGGCTCCGGCTGCGTTGACTGCACCGACTGCTCCGACTGCGCTGACGGCTCCGACTGCACCGGCTCCAGCTGCACCGACCGCACCGACCGCTCCGGCGCCGACTGCGCCGACACGTCGGAACCCGCGCCCGGCACGCCCGGGTCGTCGTCGCTCATGGTGTGCCCCGATCATCCACGGCTCGACTGGTGCTGAGCCGTACGTACGGCCTCAGGATACGCTGGCCTGATGACCCCGCAGAAATCGACGCAGACCATGAAACCGGCCACCGCCGCGAAGAAGCTGGGCATCTACCTGCCCGCCGCGCCGGAGGAGTTTCAGCAGAACGACGTCACGCGCGACGAGCTGAACGCGCTGCTGAGCGCTCCGCCGCAGTGGCTGGCCGACCTGCGCGCGAACGGGCCGCACCCCCGCCAGGAGATCGCCCGCAAGCTCGGCGTCTCGGTGTCGGGCCTCACCCGCGCCGGGGTCGACGACCCGTTCACGACCGACGAGATCAAGGCCCTGCTGGCGGCTCCGCCGGAGTGGCTCGTGGTCGAGCGGGCCCGCCAGGCCGGCGTGATGGAAGACAATGCCCGGATCAAGGCCGACCGCGCGGCGAAGGCCGAAGCGAAGGAGCGCGCCGAACGCCACGCCCGCACCAACCCGAACTCGATCGCCCCCAAGCCGCGCAAGCGCTGACCCGCCCACACACCCCTCGGCCGACCCTCCGCGGCACACCGGCCGGCAGACCTGCCTGCACACCCGCAACACCCTCTCGGTCATCCGTTATGCGCAAGCGCACGAAATACACCGCCTTTCGGTGCTTCTGCGCACACTCGACGACCACCCGAGCCGCGCCTCAGTTGGCGCTCGCGTCCCAGCCCTGCTGCGGCGTCTCGCAGGTACCCCTGAACACGTACTGCGAGGGGCGTTTGCGCTGCCGGCTCGACCAGTCGATCGCGGGCCTGCGCTCGGCCGCGGGCAGGTAGCCGAGTCGGTACACGGCCATCAACTCGAGCTCGTCGGGCACCTTCAGCAGGTCGACGATCAGCTCCCACTTGCCCGGCACCTCCATCGGAAACGACACGAACTGGATGCCCATGCCGAGCTCGACGGTCGACAACCACACGTTCTCCATCGCTGCGCCCATGCTGAACACCGAGTAGAACGACGACAGCTCGCCGGGCCGGTACTCCGAGCGGTCGAGCATCACCCCCAGCAGCAGCGGAGACTCCGACACGAGCCGGCGGTTCTGGTCGCCGAGCGTCTGCGGCACACGCAGCCCGTTCATCACCGTCTGGCCGCGCTTGGTGAACACGGCCTTGGTGAAGGGGCGCAGTGGTGCGGGCATCTTGTCGAAGAGCATGCCGTCTCGCCGGGCATCCATCTCGGCTTCGCTGAACCTGAAGTACGGGCGGTAGCGCTCGAAGAACGTGCCCTCCGACAGCGCCTGCGTCATGCTGTCGCCGCTGATGTCGCCGATGCGCCGGATGACCGCGGGGTCGTCGACGATGACGAACCGCCATGGCTGGCTGTTGAGTTGCGACGGGGCCGCGGCGGCGACCTCCATCAGGATGCGCTGGTGCTCTTCGCTCACCTTGTCGGGCAGAAACGCGCCGTTCGTGGTCTTTCGGTTGTGCACTACGTCGAAGAATTCCATGCTCACCTCTGTGTCAGCCCTGCATTGTCGCTCTGCCCGTGTTCACGGCGACGCCAGTGAAACGATAAGCCCGAGCGCGAGAAATGGGGCCACCGAGAGGGCGAGGGCCACATGCCCCCACGACCGCGACCGTACGTAGGGCAGCGCCGCGAGCGGAACCACCGCGGGCAGCAGCCACCACCCGGCCGTTCCGCCGCCCCAGAACACCGTGCTGATGGCGGCCCCGGTGAGCACGAACGTGCAGATGTACAGCGCCGAATGCACCCAGTGGAAGGGCGCCGAGTTCACCAGCCCGGCCTTCACACTCGCCCCGAACAGGGCGTTCACCGTGAAGCTCACGCAGGCCGCGACGAACAGCGCC
Organism: Subtercola sp. YIM 133946; assembly: GCF_036553535.1. NCBI lineage: Bacteria > Bacillati > Actinomycetota > Actinomycetes > Micrococcales > Microbacteriaceae > Subtercola > Subtercola sp. YIM 133946. The sequence continues at coordinate 232,878 of NZ_JAZHPE010000023.1, read as the reverse complement.
TGTTGGGGCATCATCACTCGCCTTCACTCCCGACAACAGTAACAAACGCTGCTGGCCGGTCGACGGATGCCCGGCTCGCCGGGCACGAAATAATGGAGCCATGACAACCACCGCCAGCCCGAAACCGGCTGACATCCGCCGTTGGCGACAGTACATGGCCGACGAACAGGCCGAGGCCGCGGTCTACCGCGACCTCGCCCAACGCCGCACGGGCGAGGAGCGGGCGATTCTGCTCGCCCTCGCCGAGGCCGAGGCGCGGCACGAGTCGCACTGGCGCGCCCTGCTGGGCGACAACGTCGGCCGGCCGAAGCGCGGCGACCTGCGCACCCGCACGCTGGGCTTTCTGGCCCGGCGGTTCGGGTCGGTATTCGTGCTGGCGCTCGCGCAGCGTGCCGAGACGCGGTCGCCGTACGCCACCGACTCCGACGCCACCGCGGCGATGGCCGCCGACGAGCAGGTGCACGCCGAGGTGGTGCGAGGGCTCGCCGCCCGCGGACGCAACCGGCTCTCGGGCACCTTCCGCGCCGCCGTGTTCGGCGCCAACGACGGGCTCGTCAGCAACCTCGCGCTGGTGATGGGTATCTCGGCGAGCGGGGTCGACAACTCGATCGTGCTCGCCACGGGTCTCGCCGGTCTGCTCGCCGGCGCGCTCTCGATGGGTGCGGGCGAGTACGTGTCGGTACGGTCGCAGCGCGAGCTGCTCGAGTCGACGACGCCGAGCGCCGACGCCACCAACGCCCTGCCCAATCTCGACGTGAACGCGAACGAACTGGCGCTGGTCTACCGGGCGCGGGGCATGTCTGAGGCCGAGGCCGAGGCACGTGCCCGCAGCGTGCTCATCCCGACGACGCAGCCCATCCCGCGCATCCCGCGCAGCTCGCCGTCTGCCCACACCGCGCGCAGCTCGATCGCGCGCGCGGCCGACGAGCGCCGATTCGGGGCCGCCGCCCGGGGTGACCGGCTGCCCGCGCCGGCCGACGGCGCCGGCGGAGGGGCCACAGCCCCCGGCCGCAGCCCAGCCGAGGCGGCGCTGGAGCTCGAACGGGCGGAACTCGTCGACGGCGTCGCCGACGCGAGCGCCAACGAAGAGGTCGACGAGCACGAGGCGGTCGGCACGGGCCTGAGCGCCGCCCTGTCGAGCTTCTGCTTCTTCGCGTCGGGGGCGATCATCCCGGTACTGCCCTACATCTTCGGCCTGCAGGGCCTGCCCGCGCTGATCGTCGCGGCCGTGCTGGTGGGCATGGCTCTTCTCGGCACGGGCGCCATCGTGGGCATTTTGTCGGGTGGGCCGCCCCTGCGGCGGGCGCTGCGCCAGCTGCTCATCGGCTACGGGGCCGCCGCGGTGACCTACCTGCTCGGCCTGCTCTTCGGCGGCGTGTAGCGCAGTGCGCGGCGGGGTCAGGCCCGCATCACGTCGGCGATGAAGCCCGAGACCCGCGACTCGAGGCCCGAGACCTTCTGCTCGAGCACGCTCTGCGGGTCGGAGTAGTACGACGCATGCGGCACCTCCACCCTGATGTTGCTCGAGCACCCCAGGTTGGCGCAGATGTACGTGCCCACGGTGTTGCCGTTCTGGCCGGCCTCACCGGCTCGCTTGGCGCTGAACAGCGAGACACCGTGCTCGGTGTGCGTGGCCCGGCAGAGCTGGCACATCATCATGCGCTGGCGCGACAGCGGACCATCCGCCTCGCGAACGATGATGCCGACCGCCTGCTCGCCCTGCCACCGGATGATGTACCCCAGGTGCGGCGAATGCGAGTCGCGCCAGCCGAGGTAGTCGAGGTTCTCCCAGTCGAGTTCGACGAAGTTCGAGGGCAGAACCATGTTCAAGACCTCTGTGGCCGATCCATTGACGATCGAATGCCGAATCTCGATTCCGGTCATCCTCTTCACGCGTTCTCCTCGTCGTTCGGTGTGTCAAGCCTAAACGCGCGAAGCGGCGTGAGTCATCCCGCCCGCGTACTCGCGAACCTAGACTCGGGTCATGGATGTCTCGCAGTACCTGGTCGCCGAGCTCGACGACACCGTCACGAGGCTGCGACGGCAGATCCTCGACATCGTTCCCCTGGAGCGCCAGCTCGAGCGTCTGCCGGGCGCAAACTCTGCGACATGGATCACCTTTCACGTGGCCCGGCACGCCGCCCTGGCGTTGTCGATCGTGACCGGCACGGCGGGCATCCGCGACCCCCGTCTCGCCGTGTTCGACATCGCGGGCGCCGACACGACCGCCGGTGTCGCCGCGACCGACGAGGTGGCAGAGCAGCTCGCAGTCGCCACTCGCGGCGGCAATGGCCTGCAGGAGGTGCAGCAGCCCTTCACCGAGGCGCTCGACCCCGCCACCGTGAACGCCTACGCCCTCGGCGTGTTCGCCGACGTTCGCCGCTACCTGTCGACCATCGAAGAGCCCGAGCTGGATGCCCTGCTCGACATCGAGGCGGCCCTCGACCTCGCGGGCATCGAACACGAGCAGTTCGACTGGCTCTACCGGCTCTGGGCCGACCAGCCGGTCGCCTTCCTGGCGCGGTGGCCGCTCACGGGCCACCTCACCCACCACGTCGGAGAACTCACGGGCCTGCGCAACCAGATGGGCCTCAGCCCCTTCCGCTGACCCGCCGGCTGACCCGTTCTCCCGCTGACCGGTGCCCCGCCGTCATGGTTTCTCGGTGAGGCCGAGGTCGGGGCGGTCGCCCTCGGGTGGCGGCGAGGTGAGCGCTGCCGAGGCGGGCGGCGCTGCTGGCGCGGGCGGCGCAGCTGGCGCGGCGGGCGGCGCAGCTGGCGCGGGCGGCGGCACGAACCCCTCCGGCCGCACCCCGCCGACGCCGACGCCCGGGCCGGGCAGGTCGACCGAGCCCACCGCCGCACGCGTCGCTCCGGTCGCGCTCACGGCGCCCCCGGGCGCCGACGGACCCGCCGGGGGCGCAGCGGTGTCGACGCGGCCGTCGGTGCGCGAGGCATTCAGCTCGCGGATGAGCGTGGCCGCGTCGTAGGGCCCGAAGTGGCGTTTGCCGCCGACGAAGAAGGTGGGCGTCGAGTGCACGTCCATCAGCTCGGCGTCGATCACGTCGTCACGCACCCGGTTCACCACGTCGCTCGAGCGCATGTCTTCTTCGAAGCGGTCGACGTCCATGCCGAGCGACACGGCGTAGGCGAGCAGATCGTCGAGTTCGAGTGCATCCTGGTGGGCGAACATCGTTGGGCCGTAGATGAAGAACTTGCCCTGCAGCGCCGCCGCCTCGCTCGCCCGCGCGGCCAGGGTGGCGTGCGGATGCACCTTCGTCAGCGGCAGGTGCCGCCACACGTAGAGCAGGTCGCTGCCGAAGTGCGCCCGCACCTCGTCGATCGACCCCGTCGCCCGGCTGCAGAACGGGCACTCGAAGTCGCCGTACTCGACGAGTTGCATGGGCGCGTCGATCGGCCCCCGAATGTGGTCGCGCCTGGCGTCGACCGGCCGCGCCAGCACGAGGCTCATGCGTGACGGCGGCTGCACCTTGTCGACGACGCGGAAGACCGCCCAGCCCAGCACGAACGCGATCACGGTCGCGGCCAGCACGCCCACCCTCGCCTCGTCTTGCAGCACGGGGTCGCTGATCGACAGGTCGATGATGAACAGCGCGATCGTGAACCCGATGCCCGAGAGGGCGGCCCCGCCCGCCACCCGGCCGAACGTGAGCCCGGGCGCGAGCACGCCGATCCCCAGGGTCTTGACCAGCACGGTCATGCCGGTGATGCCCACGAACTTGCCCACCACGAGGCCGACGATGATGCCCCAGGTCAGCGGCGACGCGAATGCGGCCGCCAGTGTCGCGCCGTCGAGGTGCACGCCGGCGTTCGCGAGCGCGAAGATCGGCAGAATGATGAAGCTCGTGTACGGCGAGTACAGCGTGTGCAGCCGATCGTTGACCGACACCGAGCTCAGCAGGCCGCGCACGGCGGCCTGGGCGTAGGCGGGGTTCGGCGACTGCCGGAAGGCGCGGCTGAGCTCGGCGGCTCGCTCGACGTCCATACGGCGCGGCGAGTACACCGGGATGAGCAGGGCGATCGCCACACCGGCCAGCGTCGGCTGCACGCCCGAGGCGTAAAGCGCGCCCCACACGACGAGCGAGAACACGAGGTACGCGGGCCCCTGGCCGAAACGCAGATAGCGCAGCATCCAGATCACCACCAGCCCGAGCGCGGCGATGATCAACGGCAGGAAGTGCAGCTGGTCGGTGTAGAAGATCGCGATGACCGCGAGCGCGCCGACGTCGTCGACCACGGCGAGCGCCAGCAGAAAGATGCGCAGATGGCCGGGCAGACGCGGCCCGACGATGGCGAGCGCACCGAGCAGGAACGCGGTGTCGCTCGAGATCACGACCCCCCACGCGTGCGAGGTCTCGCCCGTGTGGTTGAAGATCAGAAAGATCAGCGCCGGCACCGCGAGCCCGGCGACGGCCGCCGACACGGGCACCACCGCCCTGGCCCAGTCGCTCAGCTCACCGAGGGCGAACTCGCGCTTCACCTCGAGGCCCACGACGAAGAAGAACAGCGTCATCAGGGCCTCGTTGACGACCGACCTGAAGTCGAGTTGGATGCCCGTCTCACCGACCTGCAACGACACCGTCGAGCGCCAGAACTCGTCGTACGAGCTGCCGGGCAGGTTCGCCCAGACCAGGGCGACGATGGTGGCGACGAGCAGCAGCGCGGCGGCTGTCTTCTCGGTGTCAGAGAATCCGCGCCGCTGGTAGAGCAGCCTGCGCAGCCGAGGAAATCGCGGTTCCGTGTCGCCCTCGGTCACCTGCACCGCAGCGGTCGTCATCGGGCCGCCTCAGCGTCGGCGTCGGCGTTCGCGACGCGAGCGAGCCGCAGCACCGCCTCGGTGAGAACCTCGGGCGAGCAGGCGAAGTTCAGCCGCACGAACCCGCGCCCGGGCGGCCCGAAGTCGGGTCCCGGCATCAGCGCGACCTTCGCCTCGACGAGCGCCCGGATGCTCGGGTCGTCACCCCAGCCGAGGGCCGTGAAGTCGAGCCAGCCGAGGTAGCTCGCCTGCGGCCGACGGAACACCACACCCGGCAGGTGTTCGGCGAGCAGCTCGGCCAGCAGCTCGCTGTTGGCCTCGATCGCCGCGATCGCGGAGTCGAGCCACGGCACCCCGTCAGCGAACGCGGCGACGCTGCCGTGCAGCCCGAGTTGGCTGGTACGCATCACGACTTCGGCCGGCATGGCGTCGACGAGGGCCAGGATCCGCTCACTCTGCGCAACAATGAGGGCACACTTCGCGCCGGCCAGGTTCCAACCCTTGCTGGCCGAGGTGACGGTGAATCCGACCTCACGCGCCGCCGCCGACACGCTCAGGAAGGGTGTGAAGGTGGAGGCGTCGTACACCAGCGGGGCGTGGATCTCGTCGCTGACGACCATCGCGCCGTACCGCTGGGCGAGTTCGGCGACCCGCTCGAGCGACGCAGCCGAGTGCACCACGCCGAGGGGGTTCTGCGGGTTGCAGAGCAGAACGGCCGTGGCGCCCTCGGCCAGCGCCCGTTCGAGGCCGGCCAGGTCGATCATCCAGTGCTCGGAGGCGGTGCCGGCGACGGCGTCGCCGGGGTGTTCGCTTGGCGCACCCTCGAACGGCGGCGACTCGGGCGAGGCCGCTGTAGCCGACATCTCGAGCAGGGCGACCTCGCGCACCACTCCCCCGGCCTCCGCGACGAATTCGTAGAACGGCGGGTACACCGGTGGCATGATGACCACCGCGTCGCCCGGCTCGATGGCCTGCCGGAGGGCCTCGACCGCGGCGACGCTCACGTCGGTGGTGGTACGGATGCCCGCGGCGTCGACCTGCCAGCCCCACCGCTCAGCGGCGAACGCGCTGTACGGCGCTGCCAGGGCCTCGCTGCCCGCGATGTACCCGAGGTCGGAGCTCTCGATCACCGCGACCATGGCGGCCTTCACCGGGGCCGCGAGGGGGTAGTCCATCTCGGCGACGAACAGCGGCAGCACGTCGTCGGGGTAGGCGCGCCACTTCACACTGGTGCGCTTTCTGAGTACTGCGAGTGGATCGGCGCGAAGGGGGTCCATCGCTCCAGTGTGCCGTATTCTCGGGCAGAATTCGCATATGCGCCTCGCGGCATATGGTGCGAAGCGCCTGAGACGGGCATCCGCCGGCGACCGGCCGACCAAAACCCGAACTTGACACGGCATCGATGCGTTGCATACGCTCACTCTGAATTCGTGAGAGCGCTCTCTCGTCGTTTCGTGAGAGCGCTCTCAGATTGTCCCATCCACACCACGCACACAAAGGAGTGACCGTGAAACTGTCACGACGCACCACAGGAGCAGCCGCGCTGGCAGGCGTTGCAGCATTTGCTCTGCTCGCCACCGGATGCTCGAGCGGAGGTTCTGCCAGCAGCACCGGCAGCTCCACCGACCCGATCACACTGACGGTCACGACGTTCGGAACCATGGGTTACGACGACCTGTACAAGCAGTACGAGTCGCTGCACCCGAACATCACCATCAAGGCCACCAACATCGACACAGGTGACAACGCCAAGACCGACTGGCAGACGAAAGAGGCGGCTGGGGCGGGCCTGCCCGACGTGCAGGCCGTCGAAGAGGGCTGGCTGAGCGCCGTCATGCAGGTCTCCGACCAGTTCAACGACCTGAGCCAGTACGGCGCCAATGACATCAAAGACCGCTGGGTACCCTGGAAGCTCGCTCAGGCCACCGACGCCAACGGCCGCATCATCGGCTACGGCTCAGACATCGGGCCCGAGGGCCTCTGCTACAACAGCGCCGACTTCGCAGCAGCCGGCCTGCCCACCGACCGCGACCAGGTCGCCGCGCTCTTCGGCGGCGACAACGCCACCTGGGACGACTACTTCAAGGTCGGCGAGCAGTACAAGGCAGCCACGGGCAAGGCCTTCTACGACCAGTCGGGCTTCATCTGGAACGCGATGGTGAACCAGCAGAAGGAGGGCTACTACAAGACCGACGGCACCCTGAACGTCGACGGCAACACCACCCTCGAAGGCCTCTGGAACAAGCTCGCCACGGCGACTTCGTCGGGCCTCTCTGCGAACCAGACCGCCTGGGACTGGGGGAAGGGCAAGGCCTTCACCGACGGAACGTTCTCGACGTTCGTCTGCCCCGGCTGGATGCTCGGGGTGGTCAAGGGCCAGGTCGAATCCGCCGGCGGCAGCGCCACGACGGGCTGGGACTTCGCGAACGTGTTCCCGGGCGGCGCAGCCAACTGGGGCGGGAGCTTCCTGACCGTTCCGACCCAGTCGAAGCACCCCCAGGAGGCGGCCGACCTCGCCGCATTCCTGACCAACCCGCAGTCGCAGGCGGCCGCGTTCGGTGTGGCGGGAACGTTCCCGAGCGACACGGCTGCACAGACCGACCCGGCTGTGACCGGAACGAACGACCTGTCGACGTTCTTCAACAACGCACCGATCGGCACGATCCTCGGCGAACGCGCCAAGGGCGTCGTCGCGCAGTACAAGGGCCCTGACGACTCGGTGATCCAGTCGCAGGTGTTCGGCCCGGCGGTGCAGGAGATCGACTCCGGCAAGGCCGATGGCCCGACCTCATGGAACGACGCCATCACCCTGCTGAACCAGCTCGTCGTCAACCAGTAAGCAGATTCGCCACAACTCGGTCTCGATACGGCCTGCGGCCTACTCGACCAGCGAACAACCGCCGGTCGAGTAGGCCCGCAGGGCCGTATCGAAACCCACCCCGGGAAAGAGCCTCATGACCGCAACACTCACGCCACCGCAGGAGCAGAAGCCCGCGACGGCAGCGCCGGGCACGAAGCCGAAGGCGCCGCTGCGGCACCGGCTGAACCGGCTCGACGTCAAAGCGTCGCCGTACCTCTACATCGCCCCCTTCTTCATTCTGTTCGGGCTCGTCGGCCTCTTTCCGCTCGGCTACACCTTCGTCGTGTCGCTGAACAAGTGGAACCTGCTGTCGGGCCCCGGCGGGTTCGTCGGGCTCGGCAACTACGTGACCGAGCTGAATGATCCCTTCTTCTGGAACTCGCTGTTCAACACGATCAGCATCTTCCTGCTGTCGGCCGTGCCCCAGCTCGTCGCGGCGGTGGTCATCGCCGCGGTGCTCGACCAGAACATCCGCGGCAAGACGTTCTGGCGCATGAGCGTGCTCATCCCCTACGTCGTCACCCCGGTCGCCGTGACGCTGATCTTCTCTAGCGCCTTCGACGAGAAGTACGGCGCGATCAACAACCTGCTGCAGTTCTTCCACCTCAATCCGATCATGTGGAAGACCGAGACCTTTCCGTCGCACATTGCGATCGCCTCGATGGTGAACTGGCGCTGGACCGGCTACAACGCCCTCATCCTGCTCGCGGCGATGCAGGCCGTGCCGCGCGACATCTACGAATCGGCCGCTCTCGACGGCGCGGGCGCGATCAGGCGCTTCTTCTCGATGACACTGCCGAGCATCCGCCCCACCATGATCTTCGTGATCATCACGGCCACCGTGGGCGGTCTGCAGATCTTCACCGAGCCCAAGCTCTTCAACCCCACCACGGCCACCCCGGGCGGCCCGCAGCGGCAGTACCAGACCACCGTGCTCTATCTGTGGGATCTCGCCTTCAACCGGCAGAACTTCGGCAAGGCCTCGGCCGTCGCCTGGCTGCTCTTTCTCATCATCGTGCTGTTCGGCGTTCTCAACTTTCTGATCTCGAGGCGCATCGCGTCGACCGAGGCCCGCATCTCGAAACGCCGAACAGCCCGAAGACTCGCCGAATACAACCGGAACAAGATCTCATGACAACTCTGACAGTTCGCCCGCCGGCACCGCAGCCCGCCGGCCCGGAGGCCCCGCGCCCGGTACGCCGCAAGGCGCTCGGCATCGACCGCCGCCCCGGTTTTCTCACCTACGGCCTGCTGATCGTGTTCTTCATCGGCGGCACGTACCCGCTGTACTGGTCGTTCATCGCCGGGTCGAGCCCGAGTTCTGTGCTCACCCAGACATGGCCGCCACTGCTGCCGGGCGGCCTGTTCTGGCAGAACGTCGCCGAGGTGGTCGACACCGTTCCGTTCTGGATGTCGCTGCTGAACAGCATCATCGTCTCGACGGTGATCACGATCTCGGTGGTGCTGTTCTCGACCCTCGCCGGCTACTCGTTCGCCAAGCTCAAGTTCCGGGGCCGCGAGGGCCTGCTCGTGTTCGTCATCGCGACGCTCGCGGTGCCCACCCAGCTCGGCATCATTCCGCTGTTCATGGTGATGAAGCAGTTCGGCTGGACAGGCACGCTCGGCGCCGTCATCATTCCGACCCTCGTGACGGCGTTCGGCGTGTTCTTCATGAGGCAGTACCTCGTCGACGTCATACCCGAAGAGCTGATCGAAGCCGCCCGGGTCGACGGAGCGAGCATGATCGGAACGTTCTGGCACGTGGGCATCCCGGCCGCCCGGCCGGCCATGGCCATTCTCGGGCTGTTCACCTTCATGACCGCCTGGACCGACTACCTCTGGCCGCTGCTGGTCGTTCCGCAGAACCCCACGCTGCAGGTGGCGCTCAGCCAGCTGCAGTCGGCGAAGTACGTCGACTACTCGATCGTGCTCGCCGGAGCGGTGCTCGCGACGGTTCCGTTGCTCATCCTGTTCATCCTCGCCGGGCGCCAGCTCGTGTCGGGCATCATGGCCGGGGCGGTGAAGGGCTGATGGCCAGAGCGAACGAGGCGATCGACCTCGCCCGGCACCCCTGGCCCGACGGCTTCATCTGGGGTTCGGCCACCGCCGCCGCGCAGATCGAGGGCGCCGCGCACGAAGACGGGCGTGAGGATTCGATCTGGGATCACTTCGCCCGCATCCCCGGCGCTGTGATCGGCGGAGACACCCCCGAGGTCGCCGTCGACCACTACCACCGCATGCCGCACGACGTCGCCCTGATGAAAGAGCTCGGCCTCGCCTCGTACCGGTTCTCGACCAGCTGGGCCAGGGTGAAGCCCGGTGACCGGTTCGTCAACCAGAAGGGCCTCGACTTCTATTCGCGGCTGGTCGACGAGCTGCTCGAGGCGGGCATCCTGCCGTGGCTGACGCTCTACCACTGGGATCTGCCGCAGGCGGTCGAAGAGACCGGCGGCTGGGCGAACCGCGACACCGCCTACCGGTTCGCCGACTACGCCGAGGTCGTCTACCGCGTGCTCGGCGACCGGGTCAGAAACTGGACCACCTTCAACGAGCCGCTCTGCTCGTCGCTCATCGGCTACACGGCGGGCGAGCACGCGCCCGGCCGGCGTGATCCGCGGGCCGGCCTCGCCGCCGTGCACCACCAGCATCTCGGCCACGGACTCGCCGTGCAACGCCTGCGGCGCCTGGGCGCGGCGGCGTTCGACGGCGAGGCGGGCGACAAGATCGGCATCACCCTCAACCTCACCACGGCGGTGCCGAACGACCCGGCAGACCCGGTCGACATCGAGGCCGCCCGGCGCATCGACGCGCTGTGGAACCGCATGTACCTCGAACCCCTGCTGCTCGGAGCGTACCCCGCCGACCTGCTTCAGGATGTTCGCGACTACGGCCTCGCCGAGCTGGTGCTGCCCGGCGATCTCGACCTCGTGTCTGCTCCCCTCGACTTCATCGGAGTGAACCACTACCACGACGACAACGTCAGCGGACACCCGCTGCCGGCGTCGCCGCCCTCGAACACGGCCGCCCCGTCGGCGCGGGAGAAGCGCTCGCCATTCGTCGGCTCGGAGTACGTCACGTTTCCGCCGCGCGACCTGCCGCACACGGCGATGGGCTGGGAAGTGCATCCCCAGGGCCTGTACGACCTGCTGCTGCGGCTCGGGCGTGACTACCCGACCCTGCCGCCGCTGTACGTCACCGAGAACGGGGCCTCGTACGACGACGTCGTGTCGGCCGACGGCGAGGTGCACGACCCGCTGCGGGTGTCGTACCTGCAGTCGCACATCGACGCCGTGGGCCGGGCCATCGCCGACGGCGCCGACGTGCGGGGCTACTTCGTGTGGTCGCTGCTCGACAACTTCGAGTGGGCCTGGGGGTACGACAAGCGCTTCGGCATCGTGCACGTCGACTACGACACCCAGCGCAGAACCATCAAAGACAGCGGCCGTGTCTACGCGCAGATCATCGAAGGGGTGCGTGAACGCGCTTACAATTGACCGCAACCGAGAATGTTGTGGAGGGTGCCGTGACGGTGGAGACGCCCAGTACGCAGGCGCCCGATACGCAGGCGCCCGACCCAGAGTCGGCAACCGGTACGCCGGCTGACGGTCTCGGCCTCGGCACCCACGCCATCGGCCCCGACGCCATCGGCCCGGATTTTATGGGCCCAGAGCCGCGCAGGCCGGTTCCGACGCTCGAGATGGTGGCGGCCCTGGCCGGAGTGTCGCGGGCGACGGTCTCGCGGGTCGTCAACGCGTCGCCGAAGGTCACGCCCCAGGTCGTCGAGGCGGTGAACGAGGCGATCGCGCAGCTCAACTATGTGCCGAACCGCGCTGCCCGCTCGCTCGCCAGCCGGCGCACGCAGGTGATCGCCCTCGTCGTGCCCGAGACGACGGCGAAGGTGTTCAGCGATCCGTTCTTCGCCACTGTGGTGCAGGGCATCGCCCTCTACCTCTCTGACACCGACTACACCCTGAACATGCTGATCTCGTCAGAGACGAAGTCGGAGAAGACCCGCCGCTACCTCATGGGCGGCAACGCCGACGGGGCGATCGTGGTCTCGCACCACAGCGGCGACCACTCCTATTCGCGGCTGGGGCAGTCGATGCCGATCGTGTTCGGCGGCCGGCCGCTGCTCGGGTCAGAGACCGACAGCTACTTCGTCGACGTCGACAACGCTGCCGGAGCCGCGGGGGCGACCCAGCACCTGGTCGACACCGGGCGCCGTCACATCGCCACGATCGCGGGCCCGCAAGACATGCCGCCCGGGCTCGACCGGCTCGCCGGCTGGCGCCGCACTCTGAAGGCCAACGGGCTCGGGCACTCGCTCGTCGAGGTCGGCGACTTCACGCCGGAGTCGGGGGCCGTGGCAATGCGCCGGCTGCTCGACCGCGGCGAGCCGATCGACGCCGTCTTCGCCGCGAACGACCAGATGGCGGCGGGGGCGTACTCGGCGATCTACGAGCGTGGGCTGAGCATCCCAGGCGACATCGCGGTCGCGGGCTTCGACGACAACTACTACGGATCGACGGCCACTCCCGCACTGACCACCGTGCACCAGCCGTCGCACGAACTCGGGGCGAAGATGGCCGAGGTGCTGGTCGCCCTCATCGAGGGCAAGACCGTCGACCGCGTCACCATGATGCCGACCACGCTCCTCCCCCGCGCCTCGACGGTCTCCTGACGTCGCATTCCGCGCGCCCGCCGGAGCCACCTCGGGCATCTCGAAACCGCCCCACGCCGTCTGGTTGGGGCGGTTTTGTGATTCACGTGAACGGGTGTTGACAGAACGATAGTTTGCGATATATCGTTAACACATCGCCGAAGATCGGTAATACATCAAACTTTGACCAGCCTGCCCGAGACGGCAGACAGAAAGGTGAACGCGATCATGAAACGCACTCACTCCAACAACTTCGACTATTCAGGCTCCGACCGCTCCGACCGCTCCGACGGCCGCGGCCGTCCTGACGCACACACCTCACGCGAGCACGCCATGCGCGGCCCGCACGGCCACCGCGGTGGCGGCTTCGGCGGCGCGAGCGCGGGCTTCGGCCCGGGCGCCGGTGCCGGCTTCGGTTTCGGCCACGGTGGCCCCGGGTTCGGCCCGGGCTTCGGCCCGCGCGGCCCGCGCCGTGCCGGCAAGGGTGACATCCGTTCGGTCATCCTCTCGCTTCTCGGCGAAGGGCCCTCGAACGGCTACGGCCTGATCAAGGCCATCGCCGAGCGCACCGGCGGCACCTGGCGCCCGAGCCCCGGCTCGGTCTATCCCACACTGCAGCAACTCGTCGACGAAGAACTCATCGTCGCGAAGGGCGACGGCCGCCGCACCGAGTTCGAGCTCACCGAGGCGGGCACCGCCTACCTCGCCGAGCACGCCGACGAGATCACCAAGGCCTGGGAGGCGACTCCCGGCCGCTCGCAGAGCGACACCGCGTTCTTCGAGAGCGTGGGCAAGCTCATGGGAGTCGTGCAGCAGTTCAGGCACTCGGCGACGGATGCCCAGCGCACCGCTGCCGCCGAGAAACTCGATGACGCCCGGCGCGCCCTCTACCTGATTCTGGCCGACTAGGCCTGAATCGCCATCGATTCACGAGTTCGGGTGGGTTGCGCACCGCCGCACTGTTCCGAACGCATGACTCGATTCACGCCGAAAGGCCGGCCTCCCTGTGGGGGGCCGGCCTTTCGGTGTGGGTCGGGAGGGATCGGTGGCAAAAGCAACGAGGGTTGCCTTACGGGCGTACGATTGGCGTCATGAACACGCAGACGGCGACGACGCCGGCGACCCACGACGCTGCACAGACCGCGGCGGCGGCCGCGCCGGCCCGGCGCACGGGCGGCCGCAGCGCCCTGGTGCTGTCAGCCGTGCGCGCAGCCGTCGAAGACCTCGTCAAGGAGCGCGGTGCCGAGCGGGTCACCGTTCCGATGATCGCCGAGCGCGCAGGAGTCAACCCCACGAGCATCTACCGCCGCTGGGGCGACCTGCCGACCCTGCTCAACGAGATCGCCACCTACCACCTCGACCCGGCGCGGCCCCTGCCGGCGAGCGGTGACCTGCGCACCGACCTGCTGGGCTGGGCGACCGAGATCATCGAGCACTACAGCACGCCCGTGAACGCCGCCCTGCTGCGGGCGGGTGCGGCGACCGCGGGCGACACCGAATCTGACTGCCTGCGCAACCGCCGGGCCGAGGCGACCCTGTTCGTCGAGCGCACCGAGAATGCGGCCGTCACCGTCGACCAGGTGATCGACCACCTCGTCGCCCCGATCATCTACCGCGTGATCTTTCTGCCGTCGAGCATCCGGCCCGCAACGGCAGAACGCCTCGTCGCCGAACTCTTCGACCGCGGCTGAGACTGCCGAGCCGTACCCGGTGGGCCAGGTTCGCCCACCGGGCCTCTGCGAGACGAGCGCGCGGGTCGGGCTTGCCAGGCGGGCTGCGGGTCGGGCTTGCGAGAAGGACTTCCGAGACGAGCTCGCGGGTCGGGGTCGCGGGTCGGGCTCGCGGGTCAGGCCCCTGCGGGCAACGACTGCTCGATGAGGCTCACGATGGCCGGGTCGTCCGGCTCGGTGCGCGGACGGAAACGGTGAACGGCGCCGTCGAGGGTGATGACGAACTTCTCGAAGTTCCACTTCACGCGCCCGGCCTTGCCTTCGGCATCCGGAGCCTTCTTCAGCTCGGTGTAGAGGGGGTGCTCGCCGCGGCCGTTGACCTTGATCTTCTCGAACATCGGAAACGTGATGCCCCACGTCGTGGAGCAGTACTCGGCGATGGCCTCTTCGCTGCCCAGCTCCTGCAAAAACTGGTTGCTCGGAAAGCCCAGCACTGTGAACCCGCGGTCGCCGTAGGTCTTCTGCAGGTCTTCGAGTTTCTCGTACTGCGGAGCAAGACCGCAGCGCGAGGCGACGTTGACGATGAGCTTCACCTTGTCGCCGTACTCGGCGAGCGAGGTCTCGGCTCCGGTGATCGTGACGATCGGAATCTCGTTCAGGTCGGCCACGGTCACGCCCCCTCTTCGATGTCGGAGAAGAGGATGCGCACGCCACCGGTCGCGAGACCGAAGATCGACGGAAAGAGTTCGGCGGCCTCGGCCGTGGCGACGGCGGCCGACGCGGTGTCGTAGTCGTCGAAGTACAGGTCGAACATGCGGTACGCCGGGGTCGGGGTGCCGTCTTCCTTCGGCCACACCTTCGAGCTCTCGAACCTGACGACTCCGGGCAGCTTCTTGGCGAGTTCGACCTGGCCGGCCGAGTACCCCTCTTCGAAGGCCGCAGCATCGGTGGGGTTGTCGTAGATCACAGTGATTTTCGTGGGCATGAATCTCACGCTACTCCCGCGAAACGTCAAATAGGCTGGTGGCGATGAATACGTCACTCGCCACCCCCTACGAAGACCTGCTGCGGCACACGCTCGAGACGGGCGCGGCGAAATCCGACCGCACGGGCACCGGCACCACGAGCGTGTTCGGCGCGCAGCTGCGGTTCGACCTGAACGCCGGCTTTCCGCTGATCACGACGAAGCGCGTGCACTTCAAGTCGATCGCCTACGAGCTGCTGTGGTTCCTGCGCGGCGAGAGCAACGTGGGCTGGTTGCGCGAGCACGGCGTGACCATCTGGGACGAGTGGGCCGACGCCGACGGCGAACTCGGCCCGGTGTACGGGGTGCAGTGGCGCTCCTGGCCGACCCCGTCGGGCGAGCACATCGACCAGATCAGCCAGGTCATGCACACCCTGAAGAGCGACCCCGACTCGAGACGCATGATCGTGTCGGCGTGGAACGTCGCCGACATCCCCTCGATGGCACTCGCCCCCTGCCATGCGTTCTTCCAGTTCTACGTGGCCGACGGAAAACTCTCGTGCCAGCTGTACCAGCGCAGCGCCGACCTCTTCCTGGGCGTGCCGTTCAACATCGCGAGCTACGCGCTGCTCACCCACATGGTGGCGGCGCAGGCCGGTCTCGAGGTGGGCGACTTCGTCTGGACGGGTGGCGACTGCCACATCTACGACAACCACCGCGAGCAGGTCATCGAACAGCTGACACGCGAGCCCTTCCCGCTGCCGACCCTGAAGCTGCTGCGCACCCCGCCGAGCATCTTCGACTATGAGTACGGCGATTTCGAGGTCGTCGACTACCAGCACCACCCCGCGATCACGGCGCCGGTGGCGGTGTGACGAGCACATGACGCTCGGGATGATCTGGGCCGAGGCCCGGGGCGGCATCATCGGCGACGGCGGCACCATTCCGTGGCGGCTGCCCGAAGACCTGGCGCACTTCAAAGAGCTGACCCTCGGCGACACGGTGCTGATGGGTCGAAAGACCTGGGATTCCCTGCCCGACCGCTTTCGGCCGCTGCCGGGGCGGCGCAACCTCGTGCTCACCCGCGACGACGCGTGGTCGGCCGAGGGAGCCGAGGTGGTGCACAGCATCGCCGACGCGACGACGATGGCCGCTGCGGGTGGCACCTCCAGGGGCGCCGCGGGCGCGTCTGGCACGGCCGCAGATGCGGGCGCGGGTGCGGATGCCCTGCTCTGGATCATCGGGGGCGGCGAGCTCTACCGGCAGGCGTTGCCCCTGGCCTCGCGGCTCGAAGTCACCGAGCTCGACCTCGGTGTGCGGGGCGACACCCGGGCGCCTGCGATCGACGCACGCTTCGCCCGCGTGGCGGCGTCGCCCTGGCTCGAGTCGACGACGGGCATCCGGTACCGCTTCGTCAGTTACGCGCGCTGACGCCCGCCCGCGCTGGTTGAGTAGCGCGCCAGCGCGTATCGAAAACCGGGAGTAGAGCGCGGGGGTCTCGATACGCGCTTCGCGCTACTCGACCGGCGATCGAATCCTGCGCTAGAGCGGGCGGATTCCGAAGGCGCGAGCCAGCTTGTCGATCTTCTGGGCACGACCGAGGCGCGGCAGGTCGCTGCCGTCGCGGATGACACGCCCGCGTGACTCGAAGTCGTCGAGGAAGTCGCGGGCCCAGGTCGCGTCAGAGCGGGTGGGGCTGATGACCTCGTTGATGACCGGCAGCTGTTCCACATCGAGGCAGAGCTTGCCCGTCAACCCGAGGGTGACGGCGAGCGCCGACTGCTCGCGCAGCACGGGGTGGCTACTGCCGACCGTGGGCCCGTCGATGGGGCCCGGCAGTCCGCCGATGCGACTCGCCACCACGAGTCGCGAGCGCGGGTAGGCCATGGCGAGGTCGTCGGCGCCGGTTCCCGTATCGCGACGATAGTCGCCGCTACCGAAGGCGAGGCGGAACGCGCCGCGGGCCTCGGCGATGGCTCGGGCCTCCTCGATGCCCAGCGCCGACTCGATCAGCGCGATGACGGGGGTCGATCCGCCGAGGCGGTCGTAGGTCTCGGTGACATGAGCGCCGAACTCGGTCTTCGCGAGCATCACGCCGCGCAGGCCGGGTAGCCCCTTCAACGCGTCGACGTCACCCGACCAGAAGTCAGAGGAGTGGTCGTTGATGCGCACCCACGCCTCGCCCCCGTTCGCCAGCCAGGCGGCGACATCGTCACGCGCCTTCGGCTTGAGCTTCGGGTCGACGGCGTCTTCGATGTCGAGAATGATCTGGTCGGCCCGTGACGAGGCCGCACTGTCGAACGTCTCGGGCCGGGTGGCGGCGACGAGCAGCCACGAACGGGCGATCTCGGCCGAGACCGGCTGGCCTCCGATGTCGAAAGTGGGCACAGAGAATTCATCGGGCAGGTCGGTCATCAGCGGCTTTCTCATTCACGTCGGCGTCGACCGTTATGGTATCGCGTCTCATCGATGGCCCCGGCCGCGACCGGATGCTCGGGCATCCGGCCGCAGGCATCCGGTCGCGGGTACCCGGGCATCCGGCCGCAGACGGCGGCCCCGCGGGCGGCGGGCTAGAAGTACTGCGAGCCGGCGTCGATGCTCAGGTGCTCGGCGGTGATGTACTTCGCATCGTCGGAGGCGAGGAAGGCCACGGCGTTCGCGATGTCTTCGGCCTCGACCGACCACACCGGCAGGAACGGCGTTCCCATGGCCGCGAGCGGCGGGTTGCTGGCGTTCGTGCGCGTGATCGCCTCGATCATGTCGCCCGACCCCATCGGCGTGTTCACGGCGCCCGGGTGCACGCTGTTCACCCTGATGCTGTGCTTGCCGAGTTCGGCCGCGAACGCCCGGGTCATGCCGGTGACCGCGTGCTTGCTCGCCGTGTAGTGCACCATGAAGGGCTGCATCTTCTTGCCGGCGTACGAACTGGTCAGGATGATCGATCCCCCGCCCGCGGTCACCAGGTGCGGTGCCCCGACCATCACGGTGTTCCACACGCCCACCACGTTCGTGTCCATGGTGACCTGGAACATCTCGGGCGTGGTCTCGTCCCACGTGGCCGGAATACAGATGCCGGCGTTGGCGACGACGATGTCGAGGTGACCGAGCTCGGCGACACCGCCGTCGACCACCCCGCGCATCTTCTCGAGGTCGCGCACGTCGCACTGCTCGGCGATGATGCGCCGGTCGAGCGCTTCGACGAGCCGCACGGTCTCGGCGAGGTCTTCGGGTGTGGCCGAGTCGTACGGCACGAGCGGAATCGGCCCGGCGAGGTCGATCGCGATGATGTCGGCGCCTTCGCTGGCGAGTTTGACGGCGTGGGCGCGGCCCTGGCCGCGCGCTGCACCGGTGACAAAGGCGACTTTGCCTTCGAGTCTTGCGGGCATTCGAGTGCTTCTTTCTGTGGCGTGACGGGTGGAGCGGCCGGCGTCGGGCCGGCTGCCCCTCACGCTAACGGCACCGGGTGCCGAAAGAAAGACTCGGGGTAGGGTCAGGCGGAGAATTCGCGGATGTCGATCAGACGAAGAACTCGCGCAGCAGCGGCGCCACGGCCGCCGCCTCGACGGCGTGGTTCTGGCCGGGCAGAACCACCGCCGTACCGTCGGCGACGACAGCCGCGATGCGCTCGGCCGCCTCGGCCGCCCATTCGTCGCTGGTACCGCCCGCGATGGCCAGCACGGGAACCGTCACGGTGGCGAGCCAGTCGCTCGACGCCGAACCGGTCACGGTGATCAGCTGGTCGTAGGGCAGCGTGTGGGCGAGGCCGAGCATCCCGGGCCAGAAGGGGGCATTCGAGATCCACTCGAGCTGCCCCTCGGGCATGCCGGTGCCGCGCAGGAACTGCTTTGCGGCGCCCTCCCGGTCGCCCTCGGCCACGAACGCCTTGAGAGTGTCGACGGTCTCGAGGGGCATCGGATGCCCGAACAGCAGGGGTGGCTCGTAGACCGCGAGCTTGCGCATCGGCACCCCGCTCGCTGCCGCATCCAGGGCCAGGATCGCTCCCGACGAGTGCCCGTAGACGAACGCCGCCTCACCCGTCGAACGGATGACCGCGTAGAGGTCTTCGAGCTCGCGTGCGACTTCGTAACCGGCGGTGCTGTCGCCGCTGTCGCCCCGCCCGCGCCGGTCGTACTCGAACACCGTGAACCGGTCGGCGAGCAGCGCGCTGAGGTCTTTGGTCGACTGTCGGGTGTTGAACGCTCCGCTGACGAGAACCAGCGCGGGGCCGTCGCCGGAGCGATCGACCTCGAGCACGGTCTCGTCGGTCGAGGTCACCTGGTACATCGGTCATCCCTTCGTCGCACGAGCAATGTAGACACCGTACACTACGGGTCGCGAATACTAAGCAAACTGACGGATTCGAGGAGTAGCGTCGGTGTGTCGGGTGAGCCCCGGCAGAGCAGTGGAGGTCGCCCGTGTCGGCAAACAACTGGAAGCGCTGGATTCCGGCTGCGGTCATTCCCGTGGTCATCGCAGGGGCCGCCATCGCGGTGCCGCTCTCGGCGAACGCCACCGCCAGCCTGCCCACCAAGACACCGCAGGAGGTGCTGGCCATGATCGGCAACAGCACCGTGACCGCCTTCTCAGGAACCGTCGAGCAGTCGGCGAACCTCGGCCTGCCCGAGCTGCCGGCCGGTGTGTCGTCGAGTTCGCTGGGCGCGTCGGGCGGTTCGAGCGACCCGTCGGCCACCGCGACGCCCGGCTCGGGGTCGGGCTCCGGCTCGACCGCCGACGCCACAAGCGCGGTCTCGTCGGCCCTCGAACTGCTCACCGGCACCCACACTGCCCGCGTCTACGTCGACGGGGCCACCAGCCAGCGCGTGCAGGTGCTCGACCAGATGGCCGAGACCGACGTGGTGCGCAACGGCAGCGACGTGTGGCTCTACGACTCGAGCAAGCAGACCGCCGTGCACAGCACGCTGCCGGCACACGACGCAGACGGGTCTGGCTCGTCAGACTCGACCACGACCATCCAGACCCCCGAGCAGCTGGCGCAGAAGTTTCTCGACGACGTCGACCCGAGCACCGACGTGTCGGTCGGCGGCGATGTGACGGTCGCCGGGCGCTCGGCCTACGACCTCATCCTGACGCCGCAGGCGACCGACACCCTCGTCGGCGCCGTGTCGATCGCGGTCGACTCTGAGACCGGCCTGCCGCTGCAGGTCAGCGTCACCGCTCGGGGGGCCGCCGACACGGCCTTCAGCACCGGGTTCACCGACCTCACACTGGCGACACCCTCGGCCGACCTCTTCACCTTCACCCCGCCCGCGGGCACGACGGTCACCGAGAAGGCCGCACCCGCCGACGGTTCGGCACCGGGCGCGAACACGGGCCCGGCTGATGCCGCCGCGGGCACGAAGCCCATCGTCACGGGTACCGGCTGGAACGCGATCGTCGAGCTCCCGGCAGGGGCCGACTCGGCCGCTCTCACCAGCTCGCCGCTGCTCGGCGAGCTGACCACGGCGGTCGACGGCGGCCACGTGCTGACCACCACGCTGGTCACGGTGTTCGTCACCGACGACGGCCGGGTCTACGCGGGCTCGGTCTCGGCCGACACGCTGCAGGCCGCGGCCGCCGCGCAGTGAGCGAACCGGGTACGCCCTGCGGCTCGGAGCGCCCGGCCGAACGCCGCAATGGCTGACACCGCAGCGAGCGCCGAGCTCGCCATCGAGACGCACGAGCTCACCAAGACCTTTGGCAGGCAGACGGCGGTGAACGGCATCGACCTCGCGGTTCCGCGCGGGTCGGTGTTCGGCTTTCTCGGGCCCAACGGCTCGGGCAAGACCACGACCATCCGGGTGCTGCTCGGGCTGGCCGGAGCCACGAGCGGCGACGTGCGCGTGCTCGGCCAGCAGCTGCCCGGGCGCCTGCCGCAGGTGCTGCCGCGCGTGGGGGCGCTCATCGAGGGGCCGGGGTTCTATCCCTTCCTGTCGGGCGCGGCGAACCTGCACCGGCTCGACGCGGCCGACCGGTTCGTGACCTCGTCGACCAGGCGAGCACGCGTCGAGACAGCGCTCGAACGCGTGGGCCTGAGTCACGCGGCCGGCAAGAAGGTGAAGGCCTACTCGCTCGGAATGAAGCAGCGCCTCGGCATCGCCAACGCGCTTCTCACCCCGCGCGACCTGATCGTGCTCGACGAGCCGACGAACGGCCTCGACCCGCAGGGCACCCGCGAGGTGCGCAACCTCGTTCGGTCGCTCACCGCAGAAGGAACCACCGTGTTCGTCTCGAGCCACCTGCTCGCCGAGATCGAGCAGATGTGCACGCACGCCGCCGTCATGCGGGCGGGCAACCTGGTGGCGCAGGGCAGCCTCGACCAGCTTCGGCGGGCCGGCCAGACGCGGGTGCGGGTCACGACGCCCGACGACCTGCGGGCCGAAGAGGTGCTTCGCCGGCTCGGGCTCGAGCCCGAGCATCCCGAGCCCCTGCACGACGGCGAGGCGGCCATCACGGCACCGCTCGCCGAGTCGCTCGCGCCCGACGCGATCGTGGCCGCCCTGGTCGCGGGTGGAGTGCGGGTGCGCGGGTTCGCGGTCGAACGGGCGACGCTCGAAGACCTGTTCGTGGCGCTCACCGGGGAGGGGTTCGACGTTGTCCAGTGAACCGCTGAACCCGGATGCTCGACCAGAACCTGAACCGATCGACGGCGTTCGCGGCCGGCCGAGCGCGGGCTGGGCGCTGATGGGGTCGGAGATCGGCGTGCTCTTCCGGCGCCGCCGAACCTGGATCATGCTCATCGCCCTCGCCCTCATCCCCGTTCTGATCGCCGTCGCAGTGCGCATCTCGTCGGCCGGTTCGACGCCCGGCCGCGGCCCGGCCTTTCTCAGCCAGATCACCGACAACGGGCTGTTCGTCGGGCTCGTGGCGCTGATCATCTGCATTCCGCTCTTCCTGCCGCTGACCGTCGGCGTCGTCGCGGGCGACACCATCGCGGGCGAGGCGAGCTCGTCGACCCTGCGGTACCTGCTGGTGGCGCCCGTGGGGCGCGGCCGGCTGCTGCTGGTCAAGTTCGTCGCGGCCGTTGCGTTCTGCGTCGCCGCCACGCTCGTCATCGTCATCGCGGGGGCGCTCATCGGGGCTGCACTGTTTCCCGTCGGGCCCGTGACGCTGCTGTCAGGCGACACGGTGAGCATCGGCGAGGCGGGCATCCGGGGCCTGCTCATCGCGGCCTATGTCAGCGTCTCACTGCTCGGCCTGACGGCGATCGGGCTGTTCATCTCCACACTCACCGACATCCCGGTCGGGGCGATGGCCGCCACCGTCGTCATCTCGATCGTCTCGCAGGTGCTCGACTCGCTGCCGCAGCTCGACTGGCTGCACCCCTGGCTGTTCACGCACTACTGGCTCGACTTCGCCGACCTGCTGCGCCAGCCCGTCGATCTCGGCTCGTTCGGGTCGAACGCCCTGCTGCAACTCGCCTACGTCGCCGTGTTCGGCGCCCTCGCCTACGGCCGCTTCACCACCAAAGACATCCTCTCGTAGCCCCAGTGCCTGCGCAGAGCGTGGTCGCCCCTCGAACCTGCTGATTTGCCGCCAAAAGGGCAAGCTGGGAGGTCGCCCCGCGCGGCTGCGCACGGGGTGCCGTAGCGTCATGAGTGGCTGCCCCAGACCTTGGTCACCAGTTGCGCGAAAGCGAGATGCCTCGGCCGCTTGCCCTTTCGCACCCGAACCGATCTGCGGAATGAGGCTCAATTATGAGCAGCCCACTGGTGACACCCGACGCCTCCAAACCCGTCGTCACCTTCACCAAGACCAAACCGGGTGGCAATCGCCAGAACCCGACCACCGAGTACTCGGCGCTGCTGCGCACCGTGCGCGACGCCGGTCTGCTGCGCCGCGCGACGACCTACTACTACCTGATGTTCGGCGGCCTCGTCGTGGCGCTCGGCGGGGTCATCACGGGCATGATCCTGCTCGGCGACTCGTGGTTCCAGCTGCTCATGGCAGCGGCGCTCGGCATCATTCTGACCCAGTTCGCCTTTCTGGCGCACGAGGCTTCGCACCGGCAGGTGTTCGAGTCGGGCAAGGCCAACGACGTCGCCGGCCGCACCCTCGCGAACCTCTTCGTCGGCATCAGCTACTCGTGGTGGATGACCAAGCACAGCCGCCACCACGCCAACCCGAACATCCGCGAGAAAGACCCCGACATCGACCGTGACGTCGTGTCGTTCACCGAGGAGCAGGCCGCTTCGACTCGCGGAATCTACGCCTGGTTCACGAAGCGCCAAGGAAAGTTCTTCTTCCCGATCCTGGTGCTCGAGGGCCTGAACCTGCACGTGCACGGCTTTCGCACCGTGTTCGGCCGGGGCAAGGTCGACAAGCGCACCGTCGAGATCGTCATGCTCGTCTCGCGCATCGGCGTCTACGTCGCCGCGATCTTCCTGCTGATGCCGCTGGGCATGGCGTTCGCGTTCATCGGTGTTCAGCTGGCCGTGTTCGGCGTCTACATGGGCTCGTCGTTCGCGCCGAACCACATCGGCATGCCCATTCTGCCCCGCGACTCGAAGGTCGACTTCCTGCGCCGCCAGGTGCTCACGTCGCGCAACGTCAGCGGTGGCTGGTTCATCAATTGGTTCATGGGCGGACTCAACTTCCAGGTCGAGCACCACCTCTTCCCGAACATGGCCCGCCCGCACCTGCGCGCCGCCCAGCAGATCGCCCGCGAATACTGCGAGACGCACACCATCCTCTACACCGAGACGACGCTGCCGCAGGCGTACGCCATCGTGGTGCAGTACATGAACAAGGTCGGGCTCGCCGCGGGGCGCGATGCATTCCAGTGCCCCGCCGCGTCGGCGTACGGCCGGTAGGGTCGACTCGCCCAGCGCGAGCACAACAGCTGCCCCTCAGAGACGTACGCGTCGTGACGGGCGGCTGTTCCTTTTCGGGCGCACATGCGACGATCGAACCGTGACCCGTGGCAGAGCACTCGACGAACGGTTCACCGGGCGCATCGCCGGATTCGGCACCACCGCCGGCCCCCGCATCGTGATCGGCATGTGGCAGTCGTCGCCGTTCGAGCGGTTCGCCGACGTCATGGTCGAACACCCGGATGGCCGCCGCCAACTGCTCGCGCCCACCGAGGCCGTGGCCGACTATGTGTCGTCGACCTACTCGTTCGATGAGGTGCGCGTCGTCGACGTGCGCTTCGGCCGCGTGACCGGCGGGCTGCGCGTGCGCGTCAGTGACCCTGCGCGCGAAGACCTCGTACCCGGCACCGGCATCCTCGATGTGCGGCTCAGCGTGGGAGGCCTCACGCCGCTGGGGCGGCTGCTGCGGGCGGTGCCGGCCCGCCTGGCGAGCGAGCCGCGGTGGCTGCGCGCGATCGATCCCGTCGCGACCGTGCTGATGCCGGGCGTGCACACGAGCGGGTCGGCCGGCGGCGGGCGGCGGGAGTACTACGGGGTCACGACGATCCGCGCGCTGACGGCGGTGTCTGGCCGGTGGGAGGGGCGCGACCTCGGGGGCATCGCACCACTCGATCCGCCCGTACGGTTCGGGTTCGGTTCTGCCCCGGCGGCGCCGAGCCTGGTCGACCTGACCACGGTCATCCGTTCGCCCTCCACCCCCTGACGTCAATAGATGCGCGTGGTGGAGCGAGCGGTGCGCCGGGCAGGACCACCCGCAGGCCGGCAGGCGGGGCGGGCGGGGCAGGCGGCGACGCGATAGCGTGGGGGGATGGCACACCTCCTGCATCTCGACTCGTCGGCCGACCCAGAGCGATCGCGGTCGCGCGCCATCGGGCGCACATTCGCCGAGGCGTGGCTGGCTGCGAATCCGGCCAACACCATCACCTACCGCGACCTGCACGCCGACCCGCTGCCGCACCTTCCCGATGCGGCGCTGCACTGGCCCGTGCGGCTGAGGCCCGAGGGGGCGAACCCGCCCGCCGAGGCCGAGGCGCTGCAGTCGACGCTGATCGCCGAGCTGACGGCGGCCGACGTGCTGCTGGTGGATGCTCCGCTGTACAACTACTCGCTGCCGTCGGCCTTGAAGGCGTGGGTCGACTACATCCACGTTCCGGCCGTCACCGCACCCTTCGACGTGCCGACGCAGCCGATGACCGGGCGCCCCGCCGTGATCGTGGCGAGCCGTGGTGCGTCGTACGACGCGGGCTCGCCGACCGACGGGTGGGATCACGCCGTGCCGGTGCTGCAGCTCATACTGGGCACGGCGCTCGGCATGGAGGTGTCGGTCATCACCACGAACCTGACGCTGGCCGACTCTGTGGCGGCGCTCGCCGACCAGCTGCCGCGCGCGGAGACCGAGCTCGCCGCGGCGCACGAGCTGGCTGCGGCGGAGGCGGCGCGGCTCGGCGCCTGACCCGCCGCCGCCCACACCCGACCGGCCGCCGCCACCCACCCCAGACCCTCCGCCTCGACCCGCGACCGACCCGCCCGGCGGGTCTGCCCGCCACCCGCCCAGCGCGGGTAAGCTCTCTTCATGGGGAGCCCGAACAGCACCACCCTCGTTCTCGTCGGAAACGAATCGCCGAACGCGTTCGGTGCCCTCGCGCGGCATGCCAACGTGCGGGCCGCCTCGCTCGCCGAGAGCAGCGACGAAGAGGCGCAGCGCTGGGTCACCCAGGCGAACGCTCCCTACGTCGTGCATGACAGGGATCCGCTGGCGCACGTGGCCGCGGCGTGGGTGGAGTTCTTTGACGACCTGTCGACGCTCGGCACGCTCGATCTCGAGGTCGAGCGTGCCTCGTCGGCCCTTCAGAGCGGCGAGGTGACCATGCCCGACTACTACATCGTGGTGTCGCCCGAGTCGCTCACCCCGACCTGGAAGCACTGGTGGCTCGGCGTGCTGCCGCAGGCGGCCCCGACCCGCGTCATTCCCTGGGAGGAGGGCCAGACGTCGCTCGCCCGCGTGCTGCGCCGCCTGCCCACGGGCCGGTCGTGGCCGACCCCGGGGCCGTGGCTGCACGAGGTGGCCCGCTCGGTTCCCGACCAGATCGGCAAAGGCTCGTCGGGCCCGACCCTGCTGGCCTCCTGACCCTGCTCGGCTCGCGCGGGCCAGAACCCCGGATGCCCGGCCGGCGTCAGCCCGCCGACGCCGTCAGCCCGCCGACGCCGTCTCACGCTGCCGCAGCAGCTGCGCCACCACCCCGATCGCCGCCACGACCAGGATGACCACCCCGAACCCCATCACCGTCACCAGCAACCCGAGAGGCGCGATGAGCTGGCCGGCGATGATCACCGAGACGCCGAACGCCAGGTACGCCACGAGGTAGACCCCGGCGAAGAGCCCTGCCCGTTCGTGCGGCTTCGCGAGCGGCCCGATGCTGCGCAGCGCGCCTGAGAACGAGGCGCCGAAGCCCACGCCGCCGATTAGCGCGCCCACCCAGAGCACCGGCAGCGACCCGACGGCGATGCCTGCGACGATGACGACGGCACCGGCGAACACTGCGACCGATCCGACGATGGTGGTGCGGCGGGCGTCGACCCGCAGGAACAGAAAACCGGCCACGGCCGCCGCGCCCGGTTCGAGGAACACGGTGATTCCGTTGACGACCCCGCTGTCGATGTGAAAGAGGTCGCGGATGATCGTCGGCACCAGCCCGAGGAACAGCCCCGCGAGCATCCACGCCGCCGTGTGCACCGGCAGCGCCGCCACGAACTCCGACCGCGCGGCGGCCGGCACGGCCACCCTCGGAATCAGAGACCGGGCCGCTCCGGCCCGCCGGCTCACCGTCTCGCGCGAGAAGACGGCGACCAGCAGCCCCACAGCCACGATGACCGACAGCGTCACGAACACCACGACATCGGGGTTCGCCGTGAACTGCACCGCCAGGCCGGCCAGCAGTGCGCCGAGCCCCAGCCCGCCGGCCGGAGCCGTGCCGCCGATGACCGACCCGAGCCGCTTGAACTTCGCGGGCGCGAGTTCGACGACCGAGGCCGTGAAGGCACTCGTGGCCGCGCCGGTGGCGATGCCCTGAACGACCCGCGCGATGATCACCCAGGTGATGTCGGTGGCGAACACGAACATCAGCATCGCGACCAGCTCGACCGCGAGCGCGCCGATCAGCACCGGCCGACGGCCGAGGTGGTCTGACAGCGATCCCACCACGAGCAGGCTGGCCAGCAGCCCGATGGCGTAGGCGGCGAACGCCACCGTCAGCACCCATGAGGGAAAACCCCACTGCTTCTCGAACAGCACCAGCAGCGAGGTGGGTGCGCCGGCCGCCAGGTAGAGGGCGGCGAACGCCAGCGCCGACCCCGCGAAGGCCGCCGTGGGCGGCAGCCTCGGGGCACGCCGGATGCCCGTGGTGGCGGGCGCCGTTTCGACTGACATCAGGCTCCTAAAGCAATTATCGTTGCGTTACGCCATCGTACGCGCGTCGGCAGGCAAAAGCAAAGGATGTTGCGTTTATGGCCTCCGCATTCGTGGGTAGGCTGGAACGACGATGCCCTTCACCACCCGCCGCCCCTTTCCCTGGGCCGTGTTCGTAGCCATCGTGCTCATCGGTTTCATTCTGCGCGGGCCCATCATCGCGGTCGCCCCCATCAGCGGAATCATGCGCCCCGACCTCGGCCTGAACGCCGCTCAGTTCGGCCTGCTGACCACTCTGCCGGTGTTGTGCTTCGCCTTGGTCACGCCGCTCGCGTCGTTCTTCGTGGGCAGGGCCGGCGCGAACTTCGCCACGATGATCGCCATTCTGGGCGTGGGCGTGGGGTCGATCATCCGGTCGGCCGGCGGCGTCGAGGCCGTGTTCGCAGGCACCATCGTCATGGGCGCGTTCATCACCATCGGCAACGTCGTGGTTCCGGTGATCATCCGGCGCGACGTCTCACCAGACCGGGTGGCGATCGTCACGGGTTCGTACACCTCGGCCCTCAACGTTAGTTCGATGATCACCTCGATCGCCACCGCGCCGCTCGCGCTCGCCTTCGGCTGGCAGCTCGCACTGCTCACCTGGACGGGCTTCGTGGTGCTGGCGGCCATCGGCTGGCTCGTCGCCATCGGCCCGCGCGCCGCGTTCCGTTTCGGGCCCCTGAAGCCCCTGATCGAGACGGGCGCGGGCGACACCGTGGCGATCGACACCAGCTCGATGCGCGCGATTCCGGATGGCCGGCCGCAGATCTGGCGCAACGCCACGGCCGTGCTGCTCGCGCTCGCCTTCGCGGGGCAGGCCTTCGCGTACTACGGGCTGACAGCCTGGTTTCCGACCATTCTCGAGAACGAGGTGGGCTTCTCGGTGACCGAGGCCGGATCGAGCTCGTCGATCTTTCAGATCGCAGCGGTGGTGGGGGCCCTCGGGGTGCCTCTGCTCTCGCGGCGCCTCGGCGTGCCACGCACCTACGCGATCGTCGCCGTGCTCTGGATGATCTGCCCCTTCGGCCTGCTCATCGCCCCGCAGGCCTGGCTGCTGTGGGCGTTCTGCGGCGGCGTGGCCCAGGGCGGCGGAATCACGATCGTGTTCATGCTCATCGTTCAGCTTGCTATGAACGGCACCCACGCACGGCGGCTCTCGGCGATGATCCAGGGCGTCGGGTATGCGCTCGGCGCCACGTCGCCCACGCTGGTCGGCGCCGTGCACGACGCGACCGGGGGCTGGCAGCTGCCGCTCGTGGTGGTCGGCATCGGCACGGTCGCGTTCAGCGTGGCCGGGTTCGCGGGGGCCGTGCGGGCGAGCAGGCCGCGGGAGTCCTGACCCGCTGCCGCCGCGCCGACCCGCCGCCGCCGCTACCCGCGCTGCTCGACCCGTTTCGGCAGCACGAACACCAGCGCGAACGCCACCACGGCGAAGGCCGCGCTCACCATCATCGCCGAGGCCGCGCTGTGCGTGAATCCGGTCGCCACCGCCTCGGGCGACGGACCGCTGATGGTCAGCGTGCCGAAGAACACGCTGCCGATGATGGCGATGCCTACGGCGCTGCCGATGCGCTGCACGCTCGAGATGACGGCGCTGGCCGACCCCGCGTCTCGCCGGTCGACGGTGGCGACGATGAACTGCAGGTTCGGCGCAATGAACAGCCCGCTGCCGATGCCGCCGATGAGCAGAGGCGCGAGCAGCAGCCAGTGCGTCAGGTCGGCCGCCGCGGTGCCCTGCAGAATCAGCCACAGCCAGATCAGCCCGATGGCCACCAGCCCCGTACCGATGATGAGAACGGTGCGACCGAGCCGCGCCGCGAGCCGGTTGCTCTGTGACGAGCCCACGATGAGGCCGCCCGCGAACGGAATGGTCACCAGCCCCGTTTCGAGGGCGGAGTGCCCCAGGCCGGTCTGCCAGAGAATCGACAGCGAGAAGAAGATGCTGGTGAACGCGGCGAAGTAGACGAGCGCCAGAATCACTCCGCCGGTGAACGACGGATGCCGGAACAGGCTCGGCGGCACCAGCGGCAGCCGGCCGCGCTTCGTGTACGCCACCTCCCAGAACCCGAACGCGGCGAGCAGCAGCACGCCGAGCGCGAGCACCACGTACGTCCAGACCGGCCAGCCCTGGTCTTCGCCCTCGATCAGCGGCACGAGCAACGCCACGAACCCGGCTGAGACGAGCAGAACGCCGATCCAGTCGACACCGCCGGCGACCTTCTGGTCGTCGGGCCGGCGTTTCGGCAGCAGCAGGGCCGCCGCGATCAGCGCGGCCACGCCGAACGGCAGGTTCACCCAGAACACCAGCCGCCAGCCGTTCTGCTCGCCGAAGGCCTGGATGATCAGGCCGCCGACGATCGGACCGAGCGCCGACGACGCGCCGATCACGGCGCCCATGATCGCGAAGGCCTTGCCGCGCGCCCGGCCCGAGAAGAGCAACTGGATGTACGCGGTGACCGCGGGCACGAAGATACCGCCGGCGAGACCCTGCACCACGCGCGAGACGACGAGCTGGGCATCCGTCTGTGCGAGCCCGCACGTGAAGCTCGCCACCGTGAACAGGGCGATGCCGGTGAAGAACACCCACTTGTGACCGATGCGGTCGCCCAGCCGCCCCGCCGGAATCAGGGCGAGGCCGAACGCGAGCGCGTAGCCCGAGATGATCCACGAGAGGGTGGCCTCTGACGCGTTCAGGTCGGTGCGGATGGTCGGCAGCGCGACATTCACGATCGTGGTGTCGAGCAAGGCCATGAACATGCCGATCAGCAGCACGACGAAGGCCTGCCACGCTCGCGGCGAGACGGCGGGGCCGGGCGCGCCGCCGGCTGCGGGCCCGGCGGAAGCAGCTGCGGTGCGGGCGGGGTCAGACATGTCGGGTCCTTTCGGGTGGTGCGCCACTCTGGCACACACGATCTTCGAGGGTCAACGGGTTGCGGGTCGCACGGGGCCCAGGTCTATCGCGCGACACCGTGCCATCGGCTAGGTTTCGATCGTGAGCACACCACGGCTGCGCAGGCGAACCGTCGCTGCGATCGTCGTCGCCGTCGTGGCGCTGGTGGTGGTCGCCCTGGTGCTGACCGTCTCGTTGCTCGGCGGCCGGGCCGGCCCTGACATCGCCTCGGGCCGTGCGACCGTGACAACACCGTCGATGGCATCGGGGGCGCCGACGCCGGGCGGCTCGACGCCAAGCGGGTCGACGCCGGGCGCGCCGACCTCGACGGCCGGGTCGACCGCCGGCTCCGCGCCTTCCGCGGCACCGCTCGTCGTCTACCTCGGCAACTCGTTCGTGGGCGGCTCGACCGAAGACTCGGGCGCCGCCGACCGGTTTCCGGCGATGGTCGCGAATGCCCTCTCGACCGACTGGCAGACCATCACGGCCGACGGGTCGGGCTACCTGGCGCCGAGCGCGGGCGGTCTCACGTTCGCCGACCTCGCCGACCAGGTGCCGTCAAACGCCGCACTCGTGGTCATTCTCGGCAGCGACAACGACGAGGGCTACTCCCGCGAGAAGATCATGGATGCCGCGCTCGACACTCTGCAGATCATCCGTCTGCACGCCCCCGCCGCGCGAGTGCTCGTGGTGAGCACCCCCTGGGTGAGTGCCGACCCGCCCGACGGAATCCTCGCCTCGCGAGACGCCGTGCGCGACGCCGCCGCCATGGACAACCTGCCCTACGTCGACCCCATCGCCGACGGGTGGTGGGTGACGGGGCCCGCCGGCCAGATCGGAGGCGACGGACTGCACCCGACAGACCTCGGGCACGACCTGATGGCCGAGCATCTCGAGCCGGTCATCCAGGGGCTGCTGCCCGGGCGGTGACCGGAGTTGCGCGCGATCGCATCGATCCGCTAGGTTCTTTTCAGCATCACCGCATGCGGGTGTATTTCAACGTCAGACTGTCGGCCTTCCCGGTCGAAGATGCAGTGTTCAACTCCTGCCACTCGCTCCCGTGCCAATCTAAGGCCGCTCAAAATCCCTCGGGCTCCCGCCCGGGGGATTTTTGCGTAACTGAAAGTGGGTTCGCCGGGCTGCGCCCGTCGGAGGGGGCGCCGCACTGTGGGGCGTGGGATCGCCGGGCTGCGCCCGTCGGGGGGCGTTTCACTGCGCGGCACCGTGAGTCAGGGCACCCTGAATCAGGGGGTGCCCTTGCTGAGGCCCAGGCGCGGGTAGAGGGCGTCGTAGCCGGCCAGCAGGCCCGCATCGAGCGCCGAGCCGTCGTGGCCCGCGCCGGCGATCTCGGTGAAGGTGGCGTTCACGCCGGCCTTGACCGCCGCGTCGTAGGTGCGCTGCACGCCGGGGCCCGCCTCGGTGTCGAGCGCGCCGACGGTGAACACGGCCGTCGTGTCGGGGTAGCTGCCCTTGGCGAAGATTTTCGCCGGCCAGGTGGCCTCGTACGCCGACTGGTCGCCGTCGAAGTACTTCTTCACCACGCTCTTGTCGTCGACGCCCGGGTACTCGTCGCCCGAGATGTCGACGATGTTGCCGAACACCGACGGGTACTTCGCCCCGAAGTAGGCCGCGCACTCTCCGCCGTTCGAGAAGCCCAGAATGGTCCAGTCCTTCGGATCTTGCGACACGTTGAAGTGCGCCTTCACGTAGGGCACCACGTCTTTCATGATGTACGTCTCGACCTTGCCGTACGAGGTCACATCGAGGCACAGCGGGTCGGTCGTCGACGAACCCAACTGGTCGGGGTTGATCACGATCGGGGCGAGGCCCTTGTTGTTCGACGCGAGCTTGTCGAGGATCTGCTTGGGATCATCCAGCCCCGGGCTGCCCGGCAAGCCGTTCAGCTGGATGATCACCGGCAGCGTCGGGGCACCCTGAACGAGCCCGGCCGGGGGCACGTATGCCAGCGCCTTGCGCGCGTCGAAGCCGGAGTTCGTGTTCGGAATGTCGATGCTGCCGACCGTGCCCTCGCTGGGCATCGTCGACGGCGGGTTCCAGCTCTGGTAGAGCGGGCCGCTCGGCGCCGGGGTCGACGGATGCGTGCCGTTGGCATCGGGCACATCGAGCGGCTTCGAGGTGTCGATGCCGATCAGGGCGGCGATCGTCTTGGTGATGCCGATGCTCGCGTTGACGCCGAGCGTGCCCGTGAGCACGAACACCACGATCGCCACGCCGGCGATCACGCGGCGCCACCAGCGGGCACCGAACATGCTCGCCACAGCGAGGCCGACGGCCGAGAAGGTGAGCACGATCCACGTGGTGGTCTCGGGCAGGAACTGGGTGCCGAACAGATCCCACACCTGGTCGGTGAGAAACACGGTGAGCAGGGCGATGCAGGCGCCCGCGAGCACGCCCACCAGGGCCGAGAGCAGCCAGATCACCGTCGGGCGCCGCACCAGCAGGTAGACGATCAGCGCGAGGCTGAGCAGAACGAACGTGATGATGACCGGACCCTCGACGATGTTCATGGTGAGGATGAAGTCAGGCATTGTGCTCCCGCCGGCCGGCAGCCCCCCTCGGGCTGGTGTCTGCGAACAATCTAGCGCCTCAGTAAGATTGCACCACCGACCCAGGTCCCCCTGGAGCGAACGACACCGGCGCCCCGTGGGCGCATCATTTGGAGAACCATGGCCGACCTGTCACGTCTCGACACCGTAATCGCTCTCGCGCAACACCGCGGGTTCGTCTACCCGTCGGGAGACATCTACGGCGGAACGCGGTCGGCGTGGGACTACGGCCCCCTCGGTGTGGCCCTCAAAGAGAACATCAAGAAGCAGTGGTGGAATGCGTTCATCCGCAGCCGCCGCGACATGGTCGGGCTCGACTCCGCGGTCATCCTGCCCACCGCCGTGTGGGAGGCGTCAGGGCACGTGAAGGTGTTCTCCGACCCGCTGACCGAGTCGCTCGTGACACACAAGCGGTACCGCGCCGACCACCTGTTCGAGGCGTACGAAGCAGAGCACGGCTTCGCCCCGGTGAACGGCCTCGACGACATTCCCGACCCCGAGCATCCCACCAAGATCGGCCAGTGGTCGCCCATCCGCCAGTTCTCGGGCATGCTCAAGACCTACCTCGGCGTCGTCGACGACGAGTCGGGCCTGCACTACCTGCGCCCCGAGACCGCCCAGGGCATCTTCACCAACTTCGCCAACGTGGTGCAGACCTCGCGCAAGAAGCCGCCGTTCGGCATCGGCCAGATCGGCAAGGCTTTCCGCAACGAGATCACGCCCGGCAACTTCATCTTCCGCACCCGCGAGTTCGAGCAGATGGAGATCGAGTTCTTCGTCAAGCCGGGCGAAGACGAAGAGTGGCAGCAGAGGTGGATGGATGCGGTCTGGGCCTGGTTTCTCGACCTCGGCATGACCGAGTCGAACATCCGCTGGTTCGAGCACCCCAGTGAGAAGCTGGCGCACTACTCGAAGCGCACCGTCGACATCGAGTACCGCTTTCAGTTCGCCGGCAACGAGTGGGGCGAGCTGATGGGCGTGGCGAATCGCACCGACTTCGACCTCAAGACGCACGCCGAGCACTCGGGCAAAGACCTCTCGTTCTTCGACCAGGCCAACAACGAACGGTACATTCCGTACGTGATCGAGCCGTCGTTCGGTCTCACCCGGGCGCTGATGGCCTTTCTCGTCGACGCCTACGACGAAGAAGAGGTTCCGAACGCCAAAGGCGGCACCGACAAGCGCACCGTGCTGCACCTCGACCCCCGCCTCGCGCCCGTGAAGGTGGCCGTGCTGCCGCTGTCGAAGAACGAGGCGCTCATGCCGCTCGCGCAGCAGATCGCCGACGACCTGGCCGAGCACTGGGACATCGACTACGACGACACCCAGGCCATCGGCCGTCGCTACCGTCGCCAAGACGAGATCGGCACCCCGTTCTGCGTGACCGTCGACTTCGATTCACTCGACGACGCCGCCGTCACGGTGCGCGACCGCGACTCCATGAAGCAGCAGCGCGTGCCGATTACCGAGCTGCAGGCCTACCTCGCCGAGCGCCTGCGCGGCGCCTGACCCCGCCGAGCGCCTGCGCGGCGCCTGAGCGTGCCGGGTCAGTTGCTCTGGGGCGACGGCGCCCAGGGATCGAGCCCGAACTCGATGTCCCAGCTCGCTGCGACGGGACCGCTGGGCCTACTGCTTTCGACGGTGTAGATGGAGTGAGCCACGCCGAGGGCGAGGCTGTCCCAGGTCGACGCGTAGCACGTACCAGAGGCTTCGCCCGTGTCTGCGTGAGTGTTCCAGAGAAGGAATGTCTGCGTCCCGTCGCTCGTTCGTCGAAATTGCATCGGGCCCGAACGAAAGAAACCGTTGGTGCAGCTGATCGACATCTGGAACGCGGTCTCCGACCCGTCAGCGAGCCCGGCGACGGCAGCCGGTTTCACGTTGTGCATCGAAACGAAGAACTCGTTGGGAATGTTGGCGATCGGCGAGAAAGGCCTGCTTTCGAAGAGGGTGGGCTTCGGCGGTGCCGGCGGCGTGTGATGACAGGCCGGCGGGGCGTCAGGACCGCCGCAGTTGGCCGGCTGTGCGTCTGCCGCCGCGCCGCTTGCTAGTGCGAGCCCGGCAACCGTCGCAGCCAGAACGGCTGCCAGCATCTTTCGTCGAATCGTCATGAACGTGACCTCTTTTCGGTGTGCGGCGCGTGTCGCCGCTCTTTGAGAGAGTCGATCTGGCACCGATCATGACGGCGGTTGCCGAAAAAGTTCTGCTGCAGGCTCGCAGCCGAAGGGGTAGATTCGCTCGGAGTCGTGGTGTTGTGCGCGTGCCGTGGAACACGGGAAGGATGGGATGACTGCCGAACCCGAGGCACTCGCGCGTCTCTCAGACCTGGCCGCCGCTTTCGCCGGCACGCCCGAGGGTGACGCGGTCGTGACGGCCGTGGCTGCCCTGCGCGAGGCGCTGGCTGTCGCCGATGACGTGCTCGCCGCGCAGCCCGCTGCGTCCGCGGCCATCCGCCCGGAGCCCGCGGCGCCCCAGGCCGCCACGCCCGCCGTCGGGGAACCCGAGCCGTACGTGGTGGCGCTGGCGCCCACAGATCCGCTCGCCGGGCGGGAGGCGGTCGAGGTGACCGAGCTCACCGAGCGGCATCTGTTGCACAACCCCGACGAGGTTCCGGAGTGGCGGGAGGTCGCCGCCGAACTGCGGGGGCCGACTATCCGTACCTCGGTGAGTTTCGCTCTCGGGCCGCTCGCGACGCTCGACCAGCAGCTCGACCACGTGGCCGCCGCGAACGGCATTCTCATCGTGCCGCGCTCACGCGTCGAGTCGGCCGGCCGCTCTGACGTGACCTTCGTCGTGGTGGCCGATGTACCGGCGCGCGTGGTCAGCCCGCGCGTGCGCGCCCGCTGGCACCGCGTCGACTCCGCCGGCTGACGCCGGCGGCGTCGTCGACGCGGCCGATCGATTCACGAGTTCGGGTGGGTGTTCGGGCACTGCACTGTTCTCAACCCGCGAATCGATTGCCCGGGGGTGCGGGTGGGGTGGAGACTCTCTGGCGTCAGTGGATGACGAGCATGAGCGCGGTGATGACGACCACGAGCCCGCCGCCGACCGCGAGGCACCAGTTGCCGCGGCTCGACGCCGCTGTCGGGGCAACAGAATTCGGGTCGCGCGGCTGAGTTGCACCGTTGAGCGCGGCGAGGCGGGCGGATGCCTCGGCGGCGGATGCCGGGCCGAACGGGCCGGCCGGGCCGACGGGCGCACCCGTGCTGAACCGGATCCACGGCGCGGCGACGCTCAACGGCGTCGAGTCGGTCAGCGCCACGTCACGACTCCCCGCCGACGGCAGGTTCGCCCACGAACTCGTGGGCCTCCCGGGCGAGTTCGGGCCACAGCTGCAGATCGCTGACCCGCACCCAGTCGCGCGACGAGTGGCCGTCGACCGTGAACGCGAATGCCACCCCCCGGTTCTTCAGGTCGCTGGCCCGGGCCCGCGGCACCTCGACGACCAGGTCGTCGCCGGCGCGGAACGCGAACACGGTGCCGTGCACCAGCAGCCCCTCGTCGGTGTGGGTGACACCCTCTTCGTCACTCATGATCACTACCAGGTCTTGCCAGGCGTCGCCGGCCGATTCGTATGCCATGACTTCATGTTAGCCACCGGGATGGCCCCGGCGCGCTGCCCCGACCCTTTCGACGCCACCGTGTCAGTGGTCGCCGATGTTCGTCACGGTGACGGTCTTGCTGGCGCTGGTACCGTCGCTGCCGACGACCGTGAGGGTATAGGTGTGGTCGTCGTAGCACTGGTAGTCGAGGTCGCTGAGGCTGCCCGAATCGGGAACCACCTGCTCATACGGCTCGGCCTGCGCGTCGGTCGTGTCGACACCGACCCAGGCTTTGGCCCCGCCCGTGCTCGACCAGCTGATGGCGAGCGGCGTGCTGCTGAACGCCGGCACGCCCGGGCCGCCCGTCGAGCACGTCACGGTCGTCGGAGACACTGAGAACGACGTGATCACGGGGGCCGCGGCACCGCCCGATCCGGAACCCGACCCCGAGCCAGAGCCGGTGCCGGAGCCCGAGCCCGACCCCGACGTCGCCGTGGGGCTCGCCGTTGCGGTGCCCGTCTTAACCGGTATCGGCGTGTGGGTCTGGGCGACGGATGCCGAGGGAGAGACGGTCGCGAGGGCGTTGCTGTTCTTCGAGTTCGACTGGGTGAACAGAACGATGAGCACGACCAACAGGATGACGATCACGGCCGCCAGCGCGATCAGTACCCAGAGCAGCGCACCGCGCCTCTTCGGCTGGCCGGCAGGCCCGGCCGGCCCACCTGTGCCACCGCCACCGGTACCGCCCGATCCACCTGTACTGCCTGATCCGCCGACTCCCCCGGCACCCGACCCACCCGTCGGGAGTAACTCTGTCGGATTCTCGTCACTCATGACTACTCCTCAGTTGCTCCCCTCCACCATGCCAGAGTCGGATGCGAAAATAAACCATGTCGCTCACAATGGCCCTGACCCGCGGGCTGCTCCGCTTCACGCCGACGAACACGGCCACGCCTCAGACGCTGCGGGCGGCACTGGCAGATCGCAAGCCGCCGGCCCCGGTGACACGCGCGATACGTCGGGTGGCGCGGGTCGAACGGTCGGTCGTGAACGGATGCCCGGTCATCCGCCTCACCCCGAAGGCCCACGCGAGTGGCAACCACCTGATCTACACGCCCGGCGGAGCCTACGTCTCGCCGATTCTCGCCACGCACTGGAACATTCTCGCGGGGCTGATCGAACGCAGCGGAGTCAGCGTGACGGTCGCGCTGTACGGGCTGGCTCCCGAGCACCACGTCGACGAGGCCTACGATCTTCTCGACACGCTCTATGAGGCGGCGCAGGCCGAATTCGGGGGCCGCGTCTTCGTGGGCGGCGACTCGGCGGGTGGCGCCCTGGCACTCGGCCAGGCCATGCGCTACCGCGACGCAGCGAAGCCGCCGCCGCTGGGTGTGGTGCTGATCTCACCGTGGGTCGACGCGACGATGAGCAACCCCGAGATCGGTGCGCTGGCACGCCTCGACCCGATGCTCGGCGCGGCAGGGCTCGCTGAGGCGGGGCGCTGGTGGGCGGGCACCTCAGACGTACGAGACCCGCTCGTGAGCCCGTTGTTCGGGCGACTCGACGCTCTGCCGCCGGTGTACATCTACCAGGGCGACCGTGATCTCTTGGTGGCCGATGCGAAACTGCTCACCCGCCGCATCGCCCAGACCGGCGGCCGGGCAGAGCTGCGCATCTACCCGGGCGCCATCCATGTCTTCGTCGGCGCCCCATGGACGCCGGAGGCCCGCCGCGCACTACGCCACCTGGGCGCGGTGCTGCGGGGTCAGGCCTGAGCGCGCAGCAGCGGCAGCGGGGTGGATGGGCGGCGGGGGTGGATGACCGGCAGGGGTGGATGACCGGCAGGGGCTCGTTCGAGAAGCCCCCGCCGGGCATCCGGTCGCTCAGCTGGCGGCGGCGTCGAGGTCGCGCAGGTGACGGTACTGGCCCTTGAAGTAGAGCAACGGCTGGCCGGTGTGCCAGTCGGCCGAGCTCATCTCGTTGACCTTGCCGATGACGATGTAGTGGTCGCCCGCCTCGTACTCGGCGTAGATGTCGCAGTCGAGCCACATGAGCGTGTTGGCGATCACCGGGTTATCGTTCTGGGTCGGCAGCCACTCGATGCCGGCCCACTTGTCGGTGCCCTTGCGCGCGAACTGGTTCGAGATCTCGTGCTGCTCGTGCGAGAGCACGTTGACGCTGAACTTGCCCGTGTCGCGGATGCGCGGGTAGGTGGTCGAGTTCAGCATGACGCTGAACGAGACCAGGGGCGGCTCGGTCGAGACCGAGTAGAACGACTGGCAGGTGAAGCCCACCGGCTCGCTGTTCTCGAGGCCGCCGATGATGGTGATGCCCGAGGCGTAGTGCCCGAGCGTGTTGCGGAACTCACGGGGGTCGATCGATTCGCCCAGCGCGGTGCCTGACTGACGCTGCGCGGTGCTGGTCTGCTGGTTCATGACGATGTCTCCTTGATTGATGTGAGTCGACAGCGCTAGACGAGTGAGGGGGTGATGGAGCGGAGGTTCGCTGCCACGTTCGACAGGCGGCGGAGGTTCGCCGCGTATTCGTCGGCCGCGGCCTGCACGAGTTCGTCGATGTGATCCATCTGGCCCGCGACGAAGTAGAAACCCCGCCCCGGCACAGACGCACCCAGTTCGACCAGCAACGGCGCGAGGTTCACGGTCGGCCCCATCGAGTGCGACAGATCGGCCCCGGTCAGAACCGGAATCGCTGTCACCCCCGCGAGACCGTTGGCCGGGTACCGGTCGAGAAACGCCTTCAACAGCCCGGTGTACGTCGCCTTGTAGGTCGGCGACGCGAACACCGCGAGGTCACTGGCAGCGACGGAGGCGTTGAGCGCCGCCATCTTCTCGCTCGGCCACGCGAAGATCTCATCCGTGTGGTCGGCCAGGTCGATGACCTCGGTCTCATAGGTGCCGGGCGCGAGCAGCTTCTCCACGAGCGTCTCGGCGACCTTGAGGGTGCGCGACTTGGGTTTGGGGTTTCCGACGATAATCGAAACTCTGAGCGTCATCTATCTCTCACTAACTGGCGTTGACAGTAAATGAGACGACCGACGGCAGATGCAGCGAAGCTGACGAGCGAACCGCGAGCTGAGTGCAAACACCATCGTGTCTCAACACACCACCGAGATTTTGTGGCCCGGTGGGCCCGCAACGGCTTACGTTGCTCTACCAGTATGCAACCCGATTGTTACAGCTGTATTGCGCGGCCCCACAACTTTTCGAACTGTTACGTGGTCGGGGCCTTTCGGCACCCGGGGCGGTGTTCTAGGTGGCTGGCGCCTGCAGCATTTGGGCAGTGCGATCAGCGGCTGGCGGTTATCAGCGGGTGGCGCCCGCGGCACCCGAACAGCGCGATCAGCGGCTGGTGGTCTGGCCACTCGGTGCCCAGCCGTGCTCGCCGAGCATCCGCCACACCGTCTGGGTGAGCTCGGGGTACGCCAGGGCGATCTGCCGCAGCACGCGGTACTCCCGGGCCGAGGATGCCCGCAGGCCCCCATTGGCATCGATGGCGTCTTTGCGCAGCAGGTACACCACGAGCTCGTCGACACTCGGCAGCTCCTCCATGAACGCCCACGGGTCTTCACCGCCCAGCAGGCGGTCGTGCACCACGGTGTCGAGCTCTTGACGGGCCTCGGCGCGCAGAACTTCGAGGCTCGCCCGGTTGCGGGGCCTGATCTCGTTCTCGCTCACCCCTCAACCCTAAGCACATTCGGCCGGCGGTTCGCGCCGGCGGGGTCTGTGTTCGGGCGGGGCCGGGTCGGTCGTCCGCGCCGGCCGGGTCGATGTTCGCGCGGGCCGGGTCGGTCGTTCGCGCGGGTAGCGTTGTCTCATGACCGACGTTCAACCCGCACCCGTCACCCTCGAATCCGTCGACTGGTTCGACCCCCGGGCCGTCGCCATGCGCGACCTGATGGACGACGAGATGCACCGCCGCTACGCCAACCGCATGCCGGGCGGCGACCCCGAGACGCAGGCCCGCGTCGACGCAGCTCTCGCCGTCGATCCCGCCGACATCGTGGCCGTAGTGCTCGCCCTCGACGTCGACGGCGCCCCCCTCGGCCACGCAGCGCTGCGGATGCTCGCGGGCGAGTGGGAGGTGAAGCGCGTGATCGTGGCCGATGCCGCGCGCGGTCGCGGGGTGGCCACAGCGATCATGGCGGAGGTTCAGCGGCTGGCCGCGCAGGGTGGCGCGCGGCGCCTGATTCTGCAGACCGGAGACCGCCAGCCCGAGGCTGTGCGCCTCTACGAGAAGATCGGCTACACACCGATACCCATCTACGAGCCGTACGTCGAGGCGATTCCGTTCTCGCTCTGCTTCGAGAAGGTCGTCGCCCCGCCGGTCGGAGCCTGATGACCGCCTATTTCGAACGGGTCGCCGCCGACCGCTACCGGCCGACGACGCACGCCGGCGGGGCGTGGAACGACGCGGAGATTCACTTCAGCCCCCTCGGCGGCCTGCTCGTGCACGCGATCGACCTGCATCGCGCCGAGAGCGCCGCGTCGGCGCCGGCATCGGCATCCGCCCCGACGTCGGCGGCGCCCGACAAGCAGCTCGGCCGCATCAGCTTCGACATCCTCGGTTTTCTCGCCGCCGACGAGTGCACGGTTCAGGTGCAGACCGTGCGGCCCGGGCGCACCATCGAGCTCGTCGAAGCATCCGTCAGCATCGGGGGCCGCACGGCCGCCACGGCGCGGGCGTGGTTCATCTCCCCCGTCGATACCGCCTCGGTCGCCGGCGGCGAGCCCGAACCCCTGCCAGCTCCCCACCCGCTCAGATCGTGGCCGATTCACGAGACGTGGTCGGGCGGCTACGTCGCGTCGCTCGACGTGCGCCCGGTCACGCCCCCGCGGCCGGGTCGCACGACGGCCTGGCTCGGCTCCGGCCTGCAGCTCGTCGCGGGCGAGCAGGCCAGCCCGCACGCGTCGTTCATCGCGCTCGTCGACACCGCCAACGGCATCGCGGTGCGGCAGACGCCCGGCAGCTGGCTGTTCCCCAACCTCGACCTGACCATCCATCTCTACCGGCAACCGACCGGCGCCTGGGTGGGGCTCGACACCACCGTCACCTTCGGGCCGCTCGGACTCGGGCTCACCAGCTCGGTGCTGCACGACGTGGCCGGCCCGGTCGGCCGGGCCGAGCAGGTGCTGACGGTGCGCCCGGCGCCGACGCTCCCTCCGCAGGGGCGGTGACGACGCGGGCGCCCCAATGTCAGAGGGTCATGATTGAGTAGTGTCATGATTCGAGCAACCCTCACTAGTGCGATCATGCTTCGCGAAGCATTTGCGCGTGCAGTCGACGCCGTCGTGGCCGACGACCGTGAGATCGCCGCCCTGCAGGCCCGACGCGCGGCTGCGGTCGACGAGGCACGACACGCCGCGCTGGCCTTGTACTCCGGCGGGCAGGCCGACCGGTCGACGGGCGGGCCGAAGTGGTCGAACACCGTCGTCATCGAACGCGTTCTGGTCACCGAACTCGCCGTCGCGCTCCGCTACAGCGAAACGGATGCCCGGCGCCTGATCGACACGAGCCAGGCCCTGCTCGGCGTCTTCGCCGACACGCGCGATGCGCTTCACGACGGGCGCATCTCGTACCGCCACGCCGAGAAGATCGTGAAGCATGCCGAGCAGGTGCCGGTTGAGCGGCACCCCGAGTTCGAGCAGGCTCTGCTGCCCGTCGCTCAGCGTGTCTGCGCCCAGCGCCTCGACAGAGAGGCCCGTGCCGCTGTCGAGCTGGCCCAGCCGACCACTGCGGTCGCCCGCCACCTGAGGGCGGCCGCCGAACGGCGCATCCGTCTCGAGGCCGCAGCAGACGGTATGGCATTCCTGACGCACTACCTGCCCGCGGTCGAAGCGGTCGCCACCTACAACCGCGCCTCAGACCTCGCCCGCTCCCTGCGAACGGCGGGCGACCCGCGCACCCTCACTCACCTGCGCGCCGACGCCCTCACCGACCTGATGCTCAACGGCGAGACGAGCATCCCGAGCGCCACCCACGGCATCCGCCCGCGGGTGCATCTCACCGTGCCCGCCCTCGCCCTGCTCACCCGCCCGAGCACCCCCGGCACCTCCGGCACAACCCGCCCCGACGGCCACCCCCATCCCCATACGGCCAGGCACCCCCGCGCAACCACGCATCCCACCGACACCGGCCCCACCCACCTCGACCGCACGACCGCGCTTACCACCGACCCCGGTTCCGCCCACCTTGAGGGCTACGGACCGATCGATCGGCTCACCGCCCTCGAGCTGACGCGCGATGCTCCCGGATTTCTGCGCGTGCTCACTGACCCGATCACCGGATGCGCCCTCACCTACGGTCGCGAGCGCTACCGCCCCCCGGCCGACCTCGACGACCTCATTCGGCTGACGCACGCCGAGTGCACCTTCCCGACCGACTGCGCGCCATCGTCACGCGCCGACCTCGATCACACCGACCCGTGGGAGGAGGGCGGCGAAACCCGCTTCGGCAACCTCAGCCCGCTCTGCTCGAGCCACCACAAAGTCAAACACCACACCGAGTGGATGGTCGAGCAGCACCCCGACGCCACCATCACCTGGACTTCCCCCGCCGGCTTCGCCTACACCGTCGCCCCGACCCCGATCGCCCGCCCCGCTCCACACTTCACCGCCCACCCGGCGCCCGAATCTGCCGAAGCTGCCGCCCGACAAGTCGGCGACTCGTGCACCCAGCCGCTGGCCGCCATCCCGCCTGCCGATGCGCGGGCGCTGGCCCTGGTAGAAGCGTCCCCACCGTTCTGACAGCCATTCCGCACCACTGGACTACCGTCATGCCTGAAACGCAACGCACACGCCTGGGATGTATCCCACATGTGAAGGGCGCACCCCATATGCCTGGGCAGCATCTCACCTGCCCGGACGCACCTCACGCACGCCTGAGGGGACGCATCCCACGTGCCCTTACCTGGGACATTACGCGCATGCCTGGGACGTATCCCCATGCGAAGGACGCATCTCACATGCCTGGAGGGCATCACCACATGCAGGCACGCACCTCACGCCAGCGATACGCCGCCGCCCAGGCTCGATCGCCGGGCAGCGCGTGGCAGGTGGTCTCGCGCGTCAGGCCGGGCCCGCGACGCCGATCAGGTTGCCGGCGGGGTCGGTGAAGTGGCCCACGACCACACCACCCTTGTCGTTGCGCGCCGGGCCCAGAACGCGGCTGCCGCCGAACCGCACGGCATCGGCAAGGGCTGCCTCGACGTCGGGCACCCCCACGTAGAACGTCGCGCGCGGCGTGCGGCCGGCACCTCCGCCGATGCCGCCCGGAATGGCGGTCGCCTCGGCCGGCGGATCGATGAACGAATACGAGGCAGTGTCGGAGACCTCGGGGGCGACGGGGGCACCGGCGGGGGCATCCCACCCGAAGAGAGCGGCATAGAAGCGCCGCAGGGCGTCTGGGTCGGGTCCGATGATCTCGAAATGGACGACGGCGTGGGGCATCTCACAACCTCCCGGGCGAGTGGCGACGTGCCCACCGTACCCAGCCGGGCTCACGCGCGAAACCCTCGGCAGAAGGTCGACCCGCCGTGTGTACGACGCGCCCGCCCCGCCGCGCCCGCCGCGCTCAGTCGCGCCCGACCACGGCACCCGTCTGGGAAGCGGTGGCGTCGACACCGTCCGCGGCCGCGGTCTCGGCGAGAAACCGCTCGAGCACCTCTGCGAACTCGTCGGGACGTTCGATCTGCGGCATGTGCCCGGTGTTCGCGAACACGTGGGTACGGGCATCCGGCAGCGCGTGGCGAGCCGCCGCGAGGTGGCTGAACGGCAGAATGTGGTCGTGGTCGCCCCACACCACCAGCGTCGGGATGCGCAGCCGCCGCAGCTTCGCCAGCAGCGCCCCGCGCCACTGCGGCCGCACCCCGCGGAACGTGCCGAGTTCGCGCGCCAGGTCGAGCGTGGTCGCGGCGTGCGTGCGGCGGCGCGAGAGCGCGAACGACTGCGCGATACGCTCATCGGTGGCGAGGGTTGCGTCGTAGAACAGCGCCCGCACCGTGCGAGCAGAGACGCCCATGTTCGGCCGCATCAGCACCGGCGCCAGCGGCCGAAGCGCCAGCAGCCGCAGCGCAATCGTCACCTCTCGGCCGAAGCCCGCGCTGTCGACGAGGGTCAGCGACGACACCCGCTCAGGATGCGCGACCGCGAACGTCATCGCCACGGCGCCGCCGAGCGAGTTGCCGACCACCGGCAGTGGCGCGGTGACTCCCATCGCGTCGAGAAAACCGGGCAGCACCCCTGCAAGGGTCTCGAGCGTCGCCACACCCGGCCTGCGGTCGGAGTATGCGAACCCCGGCAGGTCGAGGCTGTAGACGGTGTGTGTCGCCGAGAGCCTGTCGTGCTGTTCGGTGAAGTCGTCGAGGCTCTGCCCGATGCCGTGCAGCATGA
Source organism: Subtercola sp. YIM 133946 (assembly GCF_036553535.1). Taxonomy (NCBI): domain Bacteria; kingdom Bacillati; phylum Actinomycetota; class Actinomycetes; order Micrococcales; family Microbacteriaceae; genus Subtercola; species Subtercola sp. YIM 133946. Next base: position 188,228 of record NZ_JAZHPE010000023.1, on the reverse strand, counting down.
GCACCGGGTCTCCCACGCCCGTGGCTCGGTACCGCAGGCGCGTGCCGTCGACGGTGACCATCGCCGTGCCCGGCAGAGCGAGCGCATCGGGCAGCGCGAGCGCATCCGGCAGAGCAACCGCATCCGGCAGCGCAAGCGCATCGGGCTGCGGCGGCACGCCGGCCCGGGCGAACCGCACGTCGTCGGTGAGCCGGCCCGCGCGCAGCAGCCTGAAATCGCGCAGGTAGTTCTGGTGCAGCCTCCACGGCGCCCGGGGCCCCTGGCGCGGCAGCAGATCGGCGCTTCGCGCGATGTAGCCCGCCTGCAGGTCGATCAGCGAGACGAGCGGGCCCGTCATGACCGAGGCGGGGGCGACCGGCACCACGGAGTCGTAGTGGTGCCGCTCGAGGTACCCGAGCAGCCGGCACACGTAGCGGGCGACGAGGTCGGCCTTCAGGGTCCACGACGCATTCGTGTAGCCGATGGTCAGCGAGAAGTTCGGCACCCCGGCCAGCATCATGCCCTTGTAGGTGAGGGTGTGCGAGACGTCGACCGGCCGGCCGTCGACGGTCAGGGTCATACCGCCCATGACCAGCAGGTTCAGCCCGGTGGCCATCACGATCACGTCGGCGTCGAGCGTGCGCCCCGAGACGAGCCGGATGCCCCTAGACGTGATCTCGTCGATGCGATCGGTGACGATCTCGGCCGTGCCTGCGCTGACCGCCCGGTACAGGTCGCCGTCGGGAATCGCGCAGAGCCGCTGGTCCCAGGGCTCGTAGGTCGGGGCGAGGTGCGTGTCGACCGCGAATTCCGCGGGCAGTTTCGCCACCGCCGACCGGCGCAGAATCGCCTTCATGGTCTCGGGCCGCCGGCGGGCGAGCTGGTAGGTGAGCATCGAGTAGCCGATGTTCTTCGCCCGCACGACCGCGTAGGCCAGCCGATCGGGCAGCACACCGCGCACCCGGTCGGCGAGGTGGTCGCGCGACGGCACGGCCGCGATGTAGGTCGGCGAGCGCTGCAGCATCGTGACGTGCGCTGCGGTCTGGGCCAGCGACGGCACGAGGGTGACCGCGGTGGCGCCGCTGCCCACGATGACCACTCGCCTGCCTGTGTGGTCGAGGTCGGCCGGCCAGTGCTGCGGATGCACGATCTGCCCCGCGAAGGCCTCAGCGCCCTCGATGACCGGCGTGTACCCCTCGTCGTAGCGGTAGTAGCCCGAGCACACCGAGAGGAACCGGCAGGTGAACGTCGCGGTCTCTCCCCCGGCACGCCGGGCCGTGACGGTCCAGCGGGCGGTCTCGCTCGACCACGCCGCGCTCTCGACCCGGTGGTTCAGTCGCAGATGCGGCTCGAGCCCCTCGTCGGCGACGGTGTCGGTGATGTAGTCGCGTATCGAGTCGCCGTCGGCGATGGCCTTGGCGTTCTGCCACGGCCGAAACGAGTAGCCCAACGTGTACATGTCGGAGTCGGAGCGCACACCGGGGTAGCGGAAGAGATCCCAGGTGCCGCCCACCGCCCCACGGGCCTCGAGAATGAGGAAGGTGTCGCCCGGGCGCTCGTGGCGCAGGTGGCTCGCCGCGCCGACTCCGCTCAGCCCGGCACCCACGATCAACACATCGACGTGCTCTGTCATAGCTTCACTATAGACACGGTGTCGACGGAATCAACACCGTGTCGACACAGTGGGTAGAGTGTGGTCATGGCTCACCGTGGGCGCAGAGCATCCCGCCTCTCCGGCGACGACCGGCAAGACGCGCTTCTCGCGACGGCCGAACGGCTGCTGGCCGAGCGCACGCTCGACGACATCTCGATCGAAGACCTCGCGACCGGCGCCGGCATCTCGCGCCCCAGTTTCTACTTCTACTTCGGCTCGAAAGACGAGGTGCTGCTGGCGCTGCTCGACCGGGTCATCGGCGAGGTGCAGGCCCGCGTCGCCGGGTTGCCGCGCAGCTTCGACACCGAACCGGCCGAGACCTGGCGCCGGTCGCTCGGCGTCTTCGTCGAGGTGTTCGCCGAACACCGCGCGGTGTCGGCGGCCGCCGTCACGGCACGCCTGCGCAACGCCGAGATCGACGCTCTCTGGTCGGCATCGATGCAGACCTGGGTCAGCTACGCGGCCGAGGCGATCGCCGCCGAACGCGCCAGGGGCGCGGCACCCGGCGGCGTCGACGCCCACGACCTCGCTGTGGCCCTGAACCTCATGAACGAGCGCACCCTCTCGGCCGCATTCAGCGGCGACTCGCCCGCCATCGACGTCGACCGAGTGCTCGACGTTCTCACGACGGTGTGGCTGCGCAGCATCTACGCCACCGACCATCCCGCCACCGACCATCCCCCAGCCGACCATCCCCCAACCGAACCCCACCGCTAGGAGTACCGCCATGCCAGCCATTCGCACCGTCACCGTTCTGGGAACAGGAGTTCTCGGTTCGCAGATCGCCTACCAGGCCGCGTTCCACGGGTACGCCGTGACGGCCTACGACGTCTCTGACGACGTGCTCGAGAAGGCACGGGCACGCTTCGCCGGCCTGGCCGAGACCTACAAGCACGACGATGTGGCCGGCGCCCGGGCAGGCAGAGCGGATGCCGCACTGGCCGGGCTCACCCTGACCGCCGACCTCGCCGCCGCCGTCGCCGACGCCGACCTCGTCATCGAGGCGGTGCCCGAGCTGCTCGACCTCAAGCGTGATGTCTACACGAAGCTCGCCGCCCTCGCTCCCGCCAAGACCATCTTCGCCACCAACTCCTCGACACTGCTGCCGAGCGACCTGAAGCAGTTCACCGGCCGACCCGACCGCTTTCTGGCGCTGCACTACGCGAACCAGGTCTGGCGGTACAACACCGCCGAGATCATGGGCACCGCAGACACCGACCCCGCGGTCTACGCCGAGGTGGTCGCGTTCGCCGAGGGCAGCGGAATGGTACCCATCGAGCTGAAGAAGGAGAAGGCCGGCTACGTGCTGAACTCACTGCTCGTGCCGCTGCTGAACGCCGCCTCGGGGCTGCTCGTCGACGGCATCGCCGACCCCGCTACCGTCGACACGACGTGGCGCATCGCCACCGGAGCACCGGCCGGGCCGTTCCAGATCTTCGATGTCGTCGGGCTCACCACCGCGTACAACATCGCCGCGGCCGGCCCCGACGCGAAGTCGCAGAAGTTCGCGGCCCTGCTCAAGGAGCGCTACATCGACAAGGGCAAGCTGGGCGTCGCGACGGGCGAGGGGTTCTACTCCTACCGGCCCGCGGCGGTCTGACCCGGCGGGCGGTCAGACGAAGGCGGCGACCCCCGTGATGGCCCGCCCCACGATGAGCGTGTTCATCTCGCGCGTGCCCTCGAACGAGTAGATGGCCTCGGCGTCGGCGAACGGCTTCGCCACACCGTAGTCGAGCACGATGCCGTTGCCTCCCATCGCCTCACGTGCCCACGCGACGGTCTCGCGCGCGCGGCTCGAGACGAAGGCCTTGGCGAGAGCGGAGTGTTCGTCGCGCTGGATGCCGGCGTCGAGCATCCGTGACACCTGCACGCACATCGCCAGGCTCGCCGTGATGTTCGCGAGGCACTTGACCAGCAGGTCTTGCACGAGCTGGTGGCCGCCGATGGGCGCACCGAACTGTCTGCGCTCGCGCGTGTAGGCCAGCGCCGCCTCGTACGCGCCGATCGCGTTGCCCACAGCGAGCCAGCCGACGCCGGCCCGCGTCAGGCGCAGCACGGTCGCGGTGTCGCTGAACGAACGGATGTTCGGCAGCCGCAGCTCGTCGGCGACCACCACCTCGTCGAGAACGATGTCGGCGTTCTGAATGAGCCTGAAACTGAGCTTGCCCTCGATCTTCGTGGCGCTGAACCCCGGTGTCGTCGTGGGCACGATGAATCCCTTCACCTGGCCGTCGGCGGTGTCGCGCGCCCACACGATGACGACGTCGGCGATGGTGCCGTTACCGATCCAGCGCTTCGCCCCGTTCAGCACCCAGGTGTCGCCCTGCCGGGTGGCCGAGGTCTGCAGGCCCCGCGCAGTGTCGGAGCCCGACAGCGGCTCGGTGAGGCCGAACGCCCCGATGACCTCGCCGCTCGCCATGCGCGGCAGCCACTCGGCGCGCTGTGCGGCTGACCCGCCCACGCCGATCGAGCCCATCGCGAGCCCGCTCTGCACCGCCGTGAAACCGCAGACGCTGGCGTCGACCCGGGCCATTTCGAGGGTGCACCAGCCCTGGTAGACCGCGCTCGAGGCGAACCGCCGCGTCTCCTCCCATTCCGGTCCGAACAGGCCGAGGGCGGCGATGCCCGGCACCAGCTGGTGCGGAAACTCGGCGCGGTTCCAGTAGTCGGTGGCGATCGGCCGCACCTCGGTCTCGAAGAACTGTCTGATCTCGGCGACCGATTCGGCCTCCCGGTCGGTCAGCTCTGCGTGGAAACCGTAGAAATCGCCCTCGAATGCCGTCACCCTCCAGATCTACACCAGTGCACGGCGGCGCGATAGTGCACTCAGGTCCCTTGTTTCGCGCGAGCGCGGGCTTCACACTGATCTGCACAGGGTGAAGGGAGGCAGCCGGTGAGACACGTTCGCGTCGCGATCATCGGCGCCGGATTCGCCGGTATCGGCATGGCCTGCCAGCTCGTACGGGCGGGCATCGACGACTTCTGCGTGCTCGAGCGTGCGGGCGAAGTCGGCGGCACCTGGCGAGACAACACCTACCCGGGCGCGGCCTGTGACATCCGCAGCGACCTGTACTCGTTCTCGTTCGCACCGAACCCCGACTGGGAGCACAGCTACGGCCGACAGCCCGAGATTCTCGACTATCTGCGCAGGGTCGCGGCCGTCTACGAGCTCGGCGACCGCGTGCAGTTGCACTGCGAGATGCTGCGCGCCGAGTGGGTCGATCGGCAGTCGCACTGGCGCATCCAGACGACGCGCGAGACGTTCACCGCCGACGTGCTGGTGTCGGGCGCCGGCCCGCTCATCGACCCCGTGTGGCCGGGCATCCCGGGCCTGCACACCTTCACCGGGCCCGCCTTCCATTCGGCGCACTGGAACCACGGTGTCGAGCTGGCCGGCCAGCGCATCGCCGTCATCGGCACCGGCGCCTCGGCCATCCAGTTCGTGCCCGAACTGCAGAAGGTCGCCGCCCAGGTGACCGTCTTCCAGCGGTCGGCACCCTGGATCATTCCGCGCAACGATCACCCCACGTCGACGCTCAGGCGGCGGGTGTTCCGCCGGGCGCCGATCGTGCAGGCGGCGTCGCGACGGCTCATCTTCGCCGAGGCAGAGACACGGTTCGCCGGCTTCCGCAGCCGCACGATCGGATCGGCGTTCCAGGCCTTCGCCACCCGCTACCTGCACTCGCAGGTGGCCGACCCCGGGCTTCGGGATGCCCTGACCCCCGACTTCCGCATCGGCTGCAAGCGCATCCTGATCTCCTCCGACTACTACAGCGCCCTGAGCCACCCCAACGTCGACCTCGTCACCGCGCCGATCGACCACGTCACGGGCGCGAACGTGGTGACCGCCGACGGGGTCGAGCGCCCGTTCGACATTCTCGTGGCCGCGACCGGCTTCAACGCCACCCACCCGCCGGTCGCCGACCTGATCGTGGGCCGGTACGGCGAGACGCTGCGGGCGACGTGGGAGCCGCACATGAGCGCCCTGCGCGGCACGACCGTCGCCGACTTTCCGAACCTCTTCCTGCTGGTCGGCCCGAACACGGTGCTCGGCCACAACAGCATCGTCTACATCATCGAGGCGCAGATCGACTACGTTCTGCAGGCGCTCGCCGGCATGGCCGAGCTCGGCGCCCGGTCAGTCGAGCCCACGCCGAACGCGCAGGAGAGGTACAACCGCAGCGTGCAGTCGACGCTGCGCAGGTCGGTGTGGTCGACCGGTGGATGCTCGAGCTACTACCTCGACTCAGGGGGGCGCAACACCACGATCTGGCCGCACCGGGCCTCGGCCTTCCGCCGTGCCGTGCACCGCTTCGATCCCGCCGAGTACGACATCGTGCGCTGAACCGAAGTCGCGCACCACGAGGTCGGGCGGCGGGCGCAGCGAGTAGCCCGAGCCGTAGTGGGCGTGCAGGGCGGTGGCGTAGGGGCCGAGTTTGATGCGCAGGCGGCCGACCACGGCATCCACCGTTCGTTCGCTCGCCCGGCCACGCTCGACGATCTCGCGGGCCAGGAGTGCCCGGCCGACCGGGCTGCCACCGGCCCTGGCCAGAGCGGCGATGAGGCGCAGTTCGGCCAGGCCGAGGGGCGTGATGTCTCCGTCGACCTCGACGCGGGCCCGGGTCAGGTCGATGATCGCGGGCGTCTGCATCTCGGCCAGATCGACGCCTGCGAGCAGCGCCTGGATGACCTGCATGCTCACGAAACCAGGGTCTCCGGCCGTGAGCGGGCCGGGGCGCGCATCGTCTTCGGTCATTCGCTCGTCGCCCTCCCTCCGTGGCCCTCGCGGTGTGGGTCTGATTGTGCCCTCGACCCGGCCGACCAGCCACGAATGTGACCCCAGGTTTCGCGCCGGCAGAGAAAGTGGCCGGTCAACGGCCGAATCGCGTGCCTTTGTTACCTCGTGTCTCGGTCTGTTACTTCACACATGCGAAGTTCTGTAACAGGCCGAGGCGCGGCTCGACGCCGTGGCTATGGTCGGTTTCGTCAGCCCGTTCTGGGCGCCGCCGGGGCCAGCACAGCCTCTGCCGGTCACAATCACCCGAACCACCGTTTCAGGAGTCGAAACCATGGCACGAAAGTCTCTGCCCATCGCCGCCGTCGCCGTCAGCGCTCTGCTGCTGCTGTCGGCGTGCGCGTCTGATCCGTCGGGCAGCGCCTCAGCCAGCGCCACCCCGAAGCCGGGCGGCACGCTCACCTACGCGACCGGTGACGACGAGCCGCCCTGCCTCGACCCGCAGAACCGTGGCAACGTTCCCCAGGCGCTCCTGGCGAGCCAGTACCTCGAAGAACTCTTCTACCAAGACGCCGACGGCAACATCGACCCGTGGCTCGCGAAGAGCTACACCGTCGCCCCCGACGGCCTGAGCGTCGACATCGTCGTGGCCGACAATGTCACGTTCTCCGACGGCACGCCGCTGGATGCCAACGCGGTCAAGGTCAACATCGAGCGGGTGCTCGACCCGGCCACCCAGTCGACCACCGGCCGGCTCGCGCTGGCGAAGGTCACCGGGGTCGACGTGATCGACCCGACCACCGCGCGCATCAACCTGTCGCAGCCCGACTCGGCGCTGCTCGAGTCGCTCTCGCAGGTGTGGCTGCCCATCGAGTCGCCCACCGCGCTGGCCCGGCCCCTGGCCGACAACTGCCTCAGCCCGGTGGGCACCGGGCCGTTCACGGTGCAGAGCTGGGTGAAGCAAGACTCGGTGACCCTCGTGAAGAACCCCGACTACACCACTCCCCCACCCGGTGCCGCGCACACGGGTGCCGCGTACCTCGACACGATCGTCTGGAAGTTCATTCCCGACGCCACGGCCCGGTTCGCCGCCCTGCAGAGCGGCCAGGTCGATGTGATCGACACGCTGCAGCCCGAGAATGCCGTTGCGGCGCAGAGCGACCCGTCGCTCGCGGTGCAGATCGCCTCGCGACCCGGCGACCCGGTGGCCATCGAACTGAACTCGGGGCGTGCCCCGTTCAACGACGAGAAGGTTCGCGAAGCGTTCATCGACTCGGCCGACGTCGACTCCGCCCTGCAGAGCGTGTACCTCGGCACCGTCGAGCGCGCAAAGTCGGTGCTGAGCTCGTCGACCCGGTACAGCGTCGACAACGCGAACTACTCGTACGACCCCGACAAGGCCAACCAACTGCTCGACGAAGCCGGCTGGACGACGAAGAACTCCGACGGCATCCGCACCAAAGACGGCACGCCGCTCACGGTCGTGATTCCGATCGCGGCGACCGTGCCGCTCGCCCAGGCGGTCTACGAGCAGATCCAGGCCACCGCGAAGACGGTCGGCTTCGACGTACAGCTGCAGCCGAAAGACACGGCCGCCTGGTGGACCCAGAACTACAACTGGGACTACGACGCCATCGGCATCTACTACACCAAGAACTCGGCCGACGTGCTGCGTATCACCTACGACTCGGCAGGCAACAACGCCGCGACCGTCGGCGCGTACCACTCGAACAACACGCACCTGGCCGACCCGACGTTCGACTCGCTGGTCGAGCAGGCGGCGGCCACGACCGACGACGTCACCCGCGCCGACCTGTACAAGCAGGCTCAGCAGATCATCGTCGACGGGTACTACACGCTGCCGATCTACGACCAGCAGACCCGCCTCGGCCTGCGGTCAGACGTCGAGGGCTTTCGGTTCCTGCCGTCGCTGAGCATGCCGACGTTCTACGACACCTGGCTGAACCGATGACAGCTGTCGTCGCACTGCCCAGCGCCAGGCGGCCGTTGACCGCCTGGCGCTGGGTGGCGACCCGTCTCGCCGGCGCGGTCTTCGTGCTCTGGGCGGTCGCCACGCTGACCTTCTTCTCCATCCGGCTGATTCCGGGCGACCCGGCCGAGGCCATCCTCGGCGGGCCCGGCTCCCGTGCGACGCCCGAGGCGCTGGCGCAGGTGCGCGAACAGTACGGCTTCAACCAGCCGCTGTTCGTGCAGTACCTGAACGAGATCGGGCGCCTCGCACGGGGCGACTTCGGCACGTCGTACGCGCTCAAGGCGCCCGTCACCACGGTCATCCTCGAGGGGGCGGGCAACACGCTCATCCTGGCCGCCGTCTCGCTGGCGGTCGCCTGGCTCATCGCCATCGGCCTGGCCGTCTGGGCGACGAGGGGCGGCCGTGTCTCGCGGGCCATCGCCACCGGGCTCGAGATCGTGTCGGCGGCGGTGCCGAACTTCTGGCTCGCCACCATCTTCATCCTGATCTTCAGCATCGGGCTGCACTGGCTGCCTCCCGTGAGCGCGCCCGGCATCCCCGGGCTCGTTCTGCCGGTGCTGACGCTGGCGATACCGCTGGCCGGCTTTCTGGGCCAGGTGATGCGCGAATCGCTGCTCAACGCACTCGACGCGCCGTTCACCCTGTCGGCGCGGGCCCGTGGCGAGAGCGAGACCGGGGTCACCCTGAAGCACGCCCTGCGCCACGCAGCGTTGCCGGGCATCAGCCTCTCGGGCTGGGCGTTCGGCTCGCTGATCAGCGGCGCGGTGGTCGTCGAGACCGTCTTCGCCCGCCCCGGGCTCGGCCGATCGCTGCTGAACGCCGTGCTCATCCGCGACATCCCCGTGGTGATCGGCGTCGTGATGGTGGTCGCGCTCGTCTACATCGTCGTCACCCTCCTCACCGATCTGGCCGACCGCATCGCCGACCCGAGATTGCGAAACCCATGACCCTCACCGCTGATCCAGCCACCGTCGAACAGAGCACCGCTGAACGCACCCACCGGGTGTCGCGGCGGCGGATGCGCCTTCGCCCTGCCGAGCTCGTCTCCGGCATCGTGCTGCTCTTTCTGCTCGTCGCGGCGGTGGCGCCGCAGCTGCTGACGTTCTACGACCCGCTGGCCATCCAGCCCTCCGACGCATTCCGCGCGCCGTCGCTCCTGCACTGGTTCGGCACCGACGAATCGGGCCGAGACGTCTACACCCGGGTGATCTACGGGGCACGCTCCTCGCTGCTCATCGGGGTGTTCGCCACGATCATCGGGCTGGGGCTGGCGCTCATCCTGGGCGCGATCGCGGGGCTCGGCAGTCGGCCGGTCGACTTCGCGGTCAACCGGCTGCTCGAAGTGCTCTTCGCGTTTCCCGGCCTGCTGCTCGCGCTGCTCTTCATCACGATCTTCGGGGTCGGCGTGGTCACGTCGACCATCGCCGTCGGGCTCGCCACCGCGCCCGGCTACGCCCGCATCATCCGCACCCAGATCATCTCCACGCGACGGTCGGGCTACGTCGAAGCCGCCACGATCCTCGGCCGCTCGCGACGCGCCGTGTTCGGCCGCAACATTCTGCCGAACGTGGCCTGGCCGCTGCTCGCCCTCGCCACCCTCGGAATCGGCCAGGCCATCGTCTGGGCGTCGGCCCTCAGCTTTCTGGGGCTCGGCGCCGTGCCGCCCGCCGCCGAATGGGGCGCGATGCTCTCGGCCGGGCGCACCTACATGACCAACGCGTGGTGGCTGACCTTCTTTCCGGGAATCTTCGTGGTGCTGAGTGCAGCCGCCGCGACGGTACTCGGCCACAGCATCCAACGCAGAAACCGTGAGCTCTGATGACGAACCCCGCCAGCACCCCCCTCCTCGACGTGCAGAACCTGTCGGTCGGCTTCCGCACCGGCGGCCAGACCACCGAGGTCGTGCACGACGTCTCGTTCACGCTCGAGGCCGGTCAGTGCCTCGCGCTCGTCGGCGAATCGGGATCGGGCAAGAGCGTCACCGCCCGCAGCATCATCGGCCTCGCCGGCGAACGCGCCGTGACCAGCGCCGACCGGCTCGCCGTCAACGGCTCGAACGTTCTCGACCTGTCACCGTCGAGGCTGCGGCGCCTGCGCGGCGCCGACGTGGGCTTCGTGCTGCAAGACGCTCTGGTCTCGCTCGACCCGCTTCGGCCGGTCGGCCGCGAGATAGCGGATGCCCTGCGGCTGCACTCGAACTCCACCGCGGCACAGCGGCGCGCCCGCGTGCTCGAGCTGCTCGACGAGGTCGGCGTTCCGCAGCCCGAGCACCGGGCGAGGCAGCGCTCGGGCGAGCTCTCGGGCGGACTGCGCCAGCGCGCCCTCATCGCGTCTGCCATCGCGCTTAACCCGCCGCTGCTCATCGCCGACGAACCGACCACGGCCCTCGACGCGACGGTGCAGGAGCAGATTCTGAAGCTGCTCGAACGCCTCAAGAACGACGGCACCGCCGTGCTGCTGATCAGCCACGATCTCGCCGTGGTGAACCGCATCGCCGACCGCATCGCGGTGATGAACGACGGCCGGATCGTCGAAGAGGGCCCGGCCGAGCGGATTCTGCACGCACCGGCCCACGAGTACACGAAGCAGCTGATCCGCGCGGTGCCGACCGGCCGGCCCCGGGGCACGACCCTGTCGGCCACGCCCATCCGGTTGTCAGAGCGCCAGCTGCGGGCCGTCGTGGGCGCTGAGACGGATGCCCGGCCGCCGTTCGCCGGCGGTGTGGTGCTCGAGGCCTCGAACCTCGTCAAGCACTACAGGAATCCCGACGGCAGCAGGCGGCTCGTGGTCGACGACGTGTCGTTCGCACTCGAGCACGGCACCACGCTCGGGCTGGTCGGCGAGTCGGGTTCGGGCAAGACGACCACCGCGCGCCTGGCGCTCGGTGTGGTGGCACCCGAGGCCGGCAGCATCCGGCTTCTCGGCGAACCGTGGAGCGAGCTCGCCGAGAAGCAGCGCCGCCCCAACCGCCGCCGTATCGGCGCGATCTACCAAGACCCACTGGGCTCGTTCGACCCCCGCTGGACGGTGCGCGAGCTGCTCACCGACGCGCTCACCTTCGGGCAGGCCTGGCGGGGTGGCTCGCAGTCTGCCGGCGTCGCCGAGCTGCTCGACGCCGTCGGGCTGCCCTCGCATGTGGCCGACCGCCGGCCGCTGCACCTCTCGGGCGGCCAGCGCCAGCGGGTGGCCATCGCCCGCGCGCTCGCCCCCGACCCCGAGGTGATCGTCTGCGACGAACCCGTCTCGGCGCTCGATGTGTCGGTTCAGGCGCAGGTGCTCGACATGCTCGACGAGCTGCAGCGCGTGCTGCAGCTGAGCTACCTCTTCATCTCGCACGACCTCGGTGTGGTGCAGCACGTCAGCGACACCGTCGCCGTGATGAGCGAGGGCCGCATCGTCGAGACCGGCACGAGCGAGCAGATCTTCACCGACCCGCAGCACGACTACACCCGCCGGCTGCTCGACGCGGCTCCGCGCCTCTCGCCGGTTGAGTAGCGGCGCAGCCGCGTATCGAAACCCGCACGACCCAGATCTCGATACGCGGCGCTGCGCGACGCTACTCGATCAGCAAAAACTCAATCAGCAGAGAACAGAAAGACACAGAAATGCCCACCCCCCTGCACTTCAACGCGTTCGTCATGAACACCGGCTCGCACATCCAGCACGGCCAGTGGCGGCACCCGGATGCCCGCCAGGCCGACTTCAACGACGTCGACGTGTGGGTCGACCTCGTCAAGACCCTCGAGCGCGGCAGGTTCGACGCCGTCTTCTTCGCCGACGTGGTGGGACTCTACGGCCCGGCCGACAGCACCTATGTTCTGAATGCGCGAGAAGGACTGCAGATTCCGAGCAACGACCCCTCGGTGCTGCTCTCGGCGCTGGCGGTCAACACCGAGCATCTCGGCCTCGCGTTCACGAGCGGTGTTCTGCAGGAGCATCCATTCAACTTCGCCCGGCAGGTGTCGACCCTCGACCACATCTCGAAGGGCCGCATCGCGTGGAACATCGTGACCGGCACCATGGAGAACGCGGCCCGCAACTTCGGCCACGACAGACTCACCGAGCACGACGAACGCTACGAATGGGCCGGCGAGTACGTCGATGTCACCTACAAGCTGTGGGAGGGCTCGTGGGATGACGGCGCCCTCGTTCGCGACCGCGAGACGGGAGTCTTCGCCGACGCCGCGAAGATCCACAAGATCAACCATGTGGGCAAGCGCTACCGGGTCGAGGGCCCGCACCTGCCCTCGCCGTCGCCGCAGCGCACACCGGTGCTCTACCAGGCCGGCGCATCCGGGGCAGGCAAGGCGTTCGCCGCCGCCAACGCGGAGGCCGTGTTCATCGCAGCCCCCACCCCCGAGGTCGCCGCCGAGGGCATCGCCGAGACCCGCGCGCTGGCGGTCGAGGCCGGGCGCCAGCCCGACGACATCAAGTTCTTCCAGGGGCTGTCGTTCGTGATCGGCCGCACCGAGGAGGAGGCCCGGGCGAAGGAGGCCGAGCTCGACGAGTACGCGAGCCTCGACGGCTACCTCACGCACATGAACTTCGGCACCAAGCCCGACGGCACGCCGTACCCGCCCGAGACCCGGCTCATCGACATCAAGACGAACGCCAGCCAGGGCATTCTCGAGTGGCTGCGCCGCAGCGTGACCGACCACGAGCCCACGGTGGCCGACCTCGGCGCCATCCTGTCGCGCCGGGCCCGCGTGGTGGGCACGCCCGAGCAGATCGCCGACCAGCTCGAGGTGTGGCAGGCCGCCGGCGTCGACGGCATCAACATCACCAACTGGCGCATCCCGAGCTCGTACGAAGAGTTCATCGACGAGGTGCTGCCGGTGCTGCAGGCCCGTGGGCTCGCCCAGACCGAGTACGCGCCCGGCACCCTGCGCCAGAAGCTGTTCGGCACCGACCACCTGAACGACCGCCACCCCGCCGCACGCTACCGCGGCGCCTTCGGAGTGAACGCATGACCCAGACGCAGACCGAACCCACGAACGCCGCCGCGACCGCGAGCGCCGCCGCGACCGCCGCCGCCACCGCCACCGCCGCCGCCACCACCGCTTCTGCCGCAGAACCGCGATCGGTCGGGCGCCCGAACAGCGACGTGGTCGACTACGCCACACTTGCCGCCCGGTTCCGCCCGGTGTTCGCCCGCATCGCCGACACGGCCGTCGAGCGCGAGCGCGGCCGGGTGCTGCCCCACGAGCCCGTCGCGTGGCTGCGTGAGGCCGGGTTCGGAGCCGTACGCATTCCGGTCGCCGACGGGGGCAGCGGAGCATCCGCGTCACAGTTCTTCGAGCTGCTCATCGAGCTCGGTGAGGCCGACTCGAACCTGCCGCAGCTGCTGCGGGCGCACTTCGGCATGGTGGAAGAACGCCTGAACGACCTCGACTCGCCCGTGCGCGACCGGTGGCTCCGCGCTGTGGTCGACGGCGCCATCATCGGCAACGCCGTCACCGAGATCGGGTCGGGGGCGCTCGGTGCCACGGCGACGACCGTCTCGGGCGACGACGAGAACGGCTGGTTCATCTCCGGTACCAAGCACTACAGCACCGGTGCCATCTTCGCCGACTACATCGCCGTCGGTGTCGCCGACGACCGCGGCGAACGGGCCTTCGCGCTCGTCTCGGCTCGTGACGCCGGCGTCGACCTGGTCGACGACTGGGCCGGGTTCGGCCAGCGGATGACCGGCTCAGGCACCACGGTGCTCGAGAGGGTGCCGGTGAACCCCGACGACATCTTCTGGTACGCCGACCGCGCGCCGAACTACATGATCGCGTTCTACCAGACCGTTCTGCTCGCCTCGCTGGCCGGAATCGGCCGGGCCGTGGTGCGCGACGGCATCGAGTTCGTACGGCGCCGCAGCAGGGTCTTCAGCCACGGCAGCGGCGCGACGGCTCGCGAAGACCCCCTGGTGCAGCAGGTGATCGGCCAGCTCTCGGGCGCCTCGTTCGCCGCCGACTCGGTGGTGCAGGCCGCCGCCGCGCAGTTCGACAGAGCGAACGGGGCTCGCGACGCCGACGGCCTCGCCGACGCCGCCCTGTTCGACGAGCTCGAGATCACGGTGTCACGGGCGCACGGCACGGTGGTCGACACCGTGCTGGCCGCCTCGACCCGGCTGTTCGAGGTGGGCGGTGCGTCATCCGTCGACGCCGCGAAGACCCTCGACAGGCACTGGCGCAACGCCAGAACCATCTCGGTGCACAACCCCGGAATCTACAAGACCCGCGACGTGGGCGACCACCTGCTGAACGGCTCGGCGCCCGCTTACGGCTGGGTCGTCGGGGTGAAGAAGTGAGCACGCTCGACCTGCTGCCCGATCCGAGCGCCGTCGAGCCGGCCGAGTACCTGCACTGGTTCGATGTGGCGCGGGGTGTGGCCGAGCGGTTGCGCGCCGACGTCGTCGAGCGCGATCGTGCCAACGAGCTGCCACGGGCCGAGGTCGAGCTGCTGCGCGGTGCGGGGCTGCTCGAGGCGGGCATCCCGAGCGAGTTCGGCGGCGGCGGGCTGCCGTGGCGGGTGACGAGCGAACTGGTGCGGCTGATCGGCCGCAGCGACGCCTCGATCGCGCACATTCTGGGTTACCACTATGTGTGGCTGCGGTACATCCAGACCTTCGAGACGCCGCAGTCGCGCCGGGCCCTGCGCGACACGGCCGCGAACCGGTGGCTGTGGGCGAGCCCCGGCAGCAACCGGGCGGTGGGGTATCCGACGATCAGCTCCCGGGGCGACGGGCACCTCGTGCACGGCGACAGCGGCTTCGCCACGGGAGCGCCCGTCGCCGACCGCCTCTTCTCGATCACCATCGACGCGCAGACCAACGAGATGGTGGTCGTGACGGTCGACCCCGCGTCGCCCGCCGTGTCGTTCACCGGCGAATGGGATGTTCTGGGCCAGCGCCTCTCGGCCAGCATGTCGATCACCCTCGACCAGCTCACCATCACCGGTGCCGAGGTGCTGAAGCGGTTCGGCGATGTCTCGCTCGGCCAGACCCCCCGCCAGTCGGTCGGCGTGCTGCACTTTCAGCTGACCTTCGCCATTCTGCACCTCGCGATCGCCGAGGGTGCGCTCGACGAGGCGGCCGCCTACACCCGTGAGCACACGCGCCCGGCACTGCACTCCACCGTGCAGCGCGGCCGCGACGAGCCGTTCATTCTGAACACCTACGGCGAGTACGTGGCCTCGGTGCAGGCGGTGTCGGCGCTCGTCGAGCGGGCGGTGGGCGCCCTGGAGTGGCTGTACGCACTCGGCGACGACGCCACGGCGGCGCAACGGGCATCCGTCGCCGAGATCATCGCGAGCGCGAAGGTGACGTCGACCGAGGTGGCACTGACCGTGAGCAGCGGGCTCTTCGAACTCACCGGCGCGCGGTCGACGGCCACGCAGTTCGCGCTCGACCGGTTCTGGCGCAACGTGCGCACGCTCAGCCTGCACGACCCGGTCGCCTACAAGCGCGACGAGCTCGGCCGGTTCTTCGTCAACGGCGAGGCGCCGGTGCCGTCGGGGTACCGCTGACCCGGGGCGGGTGCGGGGTACGGTGGTCGCATGCCAGCTGAATCGCCGATCATCCGGTCATTCGACGCCCGTGCCCCGCGCGAGCAGCTCGACGATCTGCGGCGGCGCCTGCGATCGACGCGCTGGCCCGATTCGCCGGGCGACGCCGGGTGGTCGCTCGGCACCGACCCCCGGTTTCTGAAGGAGCTCGTCGCCTACTGGATCGACGAATTCGACTGGCCGGCCGCCGAGCAACGCCTCGCGCGGCTGCCACGGTTCACGACGAAGATCGACGGCCTGGGCATCCACTTCGTGCACGCCCGCGCGGCCGATGCGGGGCGGCGAGTTCTGCCGATCATCCTGAACCACGGCTGGCCCGATTCGTTCTGGCGGTACACGAAGGTGGTCGAGCTGCTGACCGACCCGGGGGCGCACGGGGCCGACCCGGCCGATGCGTTCGACGTCGTCGTGCCCGACATTCCGGGCTTCGGCTACTCCGATCATCCGTCGCCCGCGTTGAACTCGCGCCAGGTCGCCGCGGTGTTCGCGCGCTTGATGAGCACGCTCGGCTACGACCGGTTCGTCACCGCCGGCGGCGACATCGGCAGCCACGTCAGCCGGTACCTGGCGCTCGACTTCGCCGATCGGGTCAGGGCCGTGCACCGAATGGATGCCGGGCTGCCCGCCTACGACGGCGACGTCTCACAGCTCTCG
The DNA here is from genome assembly GCF_036553535.1 of Subtercola sp. YIM 133946. Taxonomy (NCBI): domain Bacteria; kingdom Bacillati; phylum Actinomycetota; class Actinomycetes; order Micrococcales; family Microbacteriaceae; genus Subtercola; species Subtercola sp. YIM 133946. The sequence continues at coordinate 171,659 of NZ_JAZHPE010000023.1, read as the reverse complement.
CCCGCCGAACGCGCCTGGTTCGAAGCGGTCGCCGCGTGGAACCAGGCCGAGGGTGCCTATGGGGCCATCCAGCGCACGAAGCCCGAGACCATCGCGGCCGCCCTCAACGATTCGCCCGTCGGCCTCGCGGCGTGGATCGTCGAGAAGCTGCAGTCGTGGAGCGACGGCGACATCGGCTCGGTCTACACGAAAGACGAGATACTCACCGACGTGATGATCTTCTGGCTCACCCAGAGCATCGGCTCGTCGATGCGCATGTACAACGCCAATGCGGCACTGCCCCGCGAACAGCTGACCCGACGCGTCGAGGTGCCTTCGGGTTTCTCGATCTTCGCCGGCGACATCGTGCGACCACCCCGCGAATGGATCGAGCGCACCGCGAATGCCGTGCGCATCACCGAGCCCGAGCGCGGCGGGCACTTCGCGCCGTTCGAGCAGCCCGAGCTGTACGCCCGCGAGCTGCGCGACTTCTTTCGGCCGTTCCGCGACGCCGCGATGTGACAGCCCCGTGGCGACACTGTGTGACGACACTGTGTGACGACTCCGTGTGGCGGCACTGTGTGACGACACTGTGTGATGACACCGTGTGACGACTCCGAGAAAATCCGATCCGTCAAGGCCCCGGGCAGTTTCCCACCGGCATGGGCGGCCTTGCTACTGTCTCAAGTGTTGCCCTGGACCCTGGTAGCGATCACACGCACGAAAGGGCAGATCCGTGAGCAGCGAAGCCGACATCGAGGTCGAACCCGACTCCCTGTCGTCGTTCACCGACTGGCTCGCGCAGCTGCAGGGCGGGGCCGGCGCTGCGCTGATGACGCGCATGGGCGCGGCTGACCAGACGGCCTTCGGTGAGTTCTACGACCTGACGGCGCCCCGCGTTCTGGCCATCGTGCGCGCGGTCGTGATCGACCCTGAGCTGTCAGAGGAGCTGACCGGCGAGATCTTTCTCGAGTTCTGGAAGACGGCGCCCCTGCACGCGCGCGAGTTCGAGCCGCTGCGCTCGGTCGCCCTCTTCGCCCACTACCGCGCCGAGCAGCGCCGCACCCTGCTCGACGGGCGCCGCTGACACCGCGAGTTGCCCTCGCCGCACGGCACGAGCAGACTGGAGCGACGCCGAATGCCCCGAGTCTCGCGTCGACAAGGAGTTCTCCATGACCGAACCGAATGATTCCCGTGTGGGCCTCTACATCGACTTCGACAACATCGTCATCTCGCGGTACCAGCAGCTGCACGGGCGCAACGCCTTCCAGCGCGACGGCATCCGTGACTTCGTGCGGTCGAGCCCGGAGGCCGATCCCGAGGTCGCGGCGAGACTGGCGGCCGCGACGGTCGACTTCGACGCCATCATCGACTTCGCCGCCTCGTTCGGCACGATGGTCGTCAACCGCGCCTACGCCGACTGGTCGGTGCCGGTGAACGCGAGCTACCAGCGCCAGCTGATGTCGCGGGCGGTCGACCTCACCCAGCTCTTCACCACCACGACGCGCGGCACGAAGAACGGCGCCGACATCAGGCTCGCCGTCGACGTGGTCGAAGACCTCTTCAGGCTGCCCGACCTCACCCACGTCATCATCGTGGCGGGCGACAGCGACTACATCGCGCTGGCCCAGAAGTCGAAGCGGCTCGGGCGCTTCGTCGTGGGCATCGGCGTGGCCGGTTCGACGAGCACGTCACTGGCGGCGGCGTGCGACGAGTTCGAAGACTACGACTCACTGCCGGGCATCCAGCGGGTCGCCGTGACCGCCCCCGTCGGGGCCGCTCGGGGCGAGCGGCAGGCGGCAGCGGGGTCGGGCGCCTCGGCCGGCGGGTCAGTCGGCAGAGGCGGCTCGGCCGGTGCCACCGCTGCTACCGCTGACACCGCTGCGGCGGCACCCGCGTCGACGGCCGACGCTGCCGCCGACGCCGCAGAGGCACCCGAGGCGCCGCCCGCCAAGAAGTCACGGCGTGTCTCCACGATTCCGACGTTCTCGCACATCGTCGACACCCAGCTCGACGACCTCGACCCCGAGCCCGCCCCCGACATCGACCCGCAGACCTTCGCCACCGAGCTGCTCGTGCGCGCCCTGCAGATCGGTCACGCCAAGGGCGACGCCGAAGAGTGGCTGAACACGGGCACGGTGAAGAACCAGATGCGCCGCATGGATCCGTCGTTCAACGAGAAACCCCTCGGCTTTCGTTCGTTCACCGACTTCCTGGCCTCGCACAGCGACATCGCCGAGCTGCAGGAAGACGGCCCGCAGCGGCTGATCAGGCTGCGCCCCACCGCCGACCGCTGACCGAATTCTCCTGAGGTTGGCCTCAGACTCACCAGTGCAGATATAGTTGCTATACAACAACTATCTTTCTGCGCTCGATGGCGAGGCTGACCCTACGGAGGAATCGTGGCTGAGAAGGCTACTCGCGAACGCGGCATGATGTTCAGCAAAGACCACCCCCGGTACAAATGGGTGGCACTGAGCAACACCACGCTCGGCATGCTGATGGTCACCATCAACAGCTCGATCGTGCTCATCTCGCTGCCCGCCATCTTCAAGGGCATCCAGCTCAACCCCCTCGAGCCCGGCAACGTCAGTTACCTGCTCTGGATGCTCATGGGCTTCATTCTCGTGACAGCTGTTCTGACGATGACGTTCGGCCGGCTCGGTGACATCTACGGTCGCGTGAAGATCTACAACCTGGGCTTCGTGATCTTCACGGTGGGCGCCATCGCTCTGGTCTTCGACCCGTTCCTGTCGGGGCAGGGCGCCCTGTGGCTGATCGGCTGGCGCGTCATCCAGGCTGTCGGCGGCGCCATGATCTTCGCCAACTCGACCGCCATCCTCACCGACGCCTTCCCGTCGAACAAACGCGGCATGGCCATCGGCATCAACCAGATCGCGGCCATCGCGGGGTCGTTCCTCGGCCTGCTGATCGGCGGCGTTCTGGCCACGATCGACTGGCGAGCGATCTTCCTCGTGAGTGTGCCGTTCGGCATCCTCGGCACCATCTGGTCGTTCAAGTCGCTGCACGAGGTGGGCCAGCGCAACCCGGGCAAGGTCGACATTCCGGGCAACGTGCTCTTCGCGGTGGGCCTCATCACGCTGCTCACCGGCATCACGTACGGAATCCAGCCCTACGGCAACGATTCGATGGGCTGGCTGAACCCGTGGGTGCTCGGCGCCATCATCGGCGGCGTCGCCCTGCTCGTGATCTTCGTCTTCGTCGAGCTGCACCACAAAGACCCGCTGTTCAACGTGCGGCTGTTCGCCATCAAGGCCTTCGCCTGGGGCAACGTCGCCGGCCTGATGGCCTCGATCAGCCGTGGTGGGCTGCAGTTCATGCTGATCATCTGGCTGCAGGGCATCTGGCTGCCGCTGCACGGCTTCTCGTACGAGTCGACCCCGCTCTGGGCCGGCATCTACCTGCTGCCGCTGACGGTCGGCTTCCTCATCTCCGGCCCCCTCTCGGGCACGCTGAGCGACAAGTTCGGTGCTCGCACGTTCGCCGTCGGCGGCCTGCTGCTGGTCGCGGCGACCTTCATCGCGATGCTGCTCATCCCGGTCGACTTCAACTACGGAATCTTCGCGGTGCTGACCTTCCTCAACGGCGTCGGCTCGGGCATGTTCGCGGCCCCGAACCGCACCGCCATCATGAACAGCGTGCCGGCGAACCAGCGCGGTGCGGCATCCGGTATGACTGGAACGTTCCAGAACGCGGGCAACTCGCTCTCGATCGGCATCTTCTTCTCGCTGATGATCGCGGGCCTCGCAGCCACCCTGCCGAGCGCCATGTACGACGGACTCACCGCTCACGGCATCGCGACCGATGTCGCCAACCAGGTCGCGGCGACTCCTCCGGTGGGCAGTCTGTTCGCCGCGTTCCTCGGGTACAACCCGATCGAGTCGATTCTCGGCCCGACGGGCGTGCTGAACACGCTCTCGCCCGCGAACGCCTCGGCGCTCACCGGGCAGGAGTTCTTTCCGCAGCTGATCAGCGACCCGTTCCACTCGGGGCTCGTGATCGTGTTCACGGTCGCCGCGGTGCTTTCGGTGTTCGGTGCGGTCGCGTCGTTCCTCGCCGGCGGCAAGTTCATGCACACTGACACCGCAGCCGTCACGACGCAGCCCGCCACCGAGCGCCCCGAGCCCGCCGACCTCGCAGCCGAGCTCAGCGACGTCTGATCCGCCGACGGGTCAGAGCAGGTCGCGAGTCAGAGCAGGTCGCGAGTCAGAGCAGGTTGGCGACGTGCCGCTCTTCCGGGCCATTGTAGAGGCTCAGGGGGCGGATCAGCGCGTTCGAGGCGAGCTGCTCCATGATGTGCGCCGTCCAGCCGGTGATGCGTGAGGCCACGAACAGCGGCGTGAACATCTCGGTGTCGTAGCCGATCAGGTGGTAGGCCGGGCCCGACGGGTAGTCGAGGTTCGGCTTGATCGCCTTGCGCGCCTGCATCGCCTCGTCGAGGGCGACGTACAGCTCGAGCAGCTCAGGCGCGTCGTACTCTTCGATCAGCGTGTCGAGGGAGGCCTTCATGGTGGGCACCCGCGAGTCGCCGTTCTTGTAGACGCGGTGGCCGAAGCCCATGATCTTGCGCTTCTCCGACAGCGCCTGCTCGAGCCAGTCTTGCGCCTTATCGGCCGTGCCGATCTCGTCGAACACATGCATGACCGCCTCGTTCGCCCCGCCGTGCAGGGGGCCCTTGAGCGCGCCGATGGCGCCGACCACGGCCGAGTACAGGTCGCTCAGCGTGCTCGTGATCACGCGTGCGGTGAACGTCGACGCGTTGAACGAGTGCTCGGCGTACAAGATCATCGACACGTCGAACGCCTTCACCACCACGTCTGACGGAACCTCGCCGAACGTCATGTTCAAGAAGTTCGCCGAGTAGCTGAGGTCGTCGCGGGGTTCGACCACGCCCAGCCCGCGCCGGCGGCGCTGGTCGTACGAGACGATCGCGGGCAGCTTGGCGAGCAGCGTGATCGACTTCGCCAGGTTCGACTCGGGCGACGAGTCGGCCGTGCTGGGGTCGAGCGCACCGATGACGCTGACGGCGGTGCGCACCACGTCCATCGGATGAGCGGTCAGGGGCAGCTCGTCGATGACCCGTTTCACGGCGTCGTCGAGGCCACGCTGCGATCGCTCGGCGGCTTCGAACGCGCCGAGCTGCTGGGCATCCGGAAGCTCACCGTGCCACAGCAGGTACGCCACCTGCTCGAACGAGCAGTTCGCGGCCAGCTCCTGCACCGGGTAGCCCCGGTAGAGCAGCGAGTTGGTCTCGGGGTTGACCTTCGAGACGGCGGTGTAGTCGACGACGACGCCCGCGAGGCCCTTGCGGATCTCGGGCTCGGCGGGGCTGGTGGCGGTGGGTGTTTCGGTGGTGCTCATGGTCACTCCCTTGTGAGGTGTCTGCTGGTGCGGGTTCGCTGATGCGGTGGTCTGGTGAGGTGGTCGCCGGTGAGGTGGTCGCCGGGTGAAGTGGTTGCCGGGCGGGATGATCGGTCAGCGTGCGCTGGGGATGTCGAAGTTGAAGACCGAGGTGTCGAAGGCGTTGTACGCCTCGTAGTCGAGCAGTTCATACAGTCTGGCGCGCGTCTGCATGTTCGTCACCTGACTGTTCAGTGAACCCTCGGCGACGATCGTGTCGAGGCCACGCTCGGCGGCCCCCATCGCGAGCCGCAGCAGCGACACCGGGTAGATCACGATGTTGATGCCGGCGCTGGCGAGCTGCGACGTCGAGAACAGCTCGCTCTTGCCGAACTCGGTCATGTTCGCCAGCACCGGAACGTCGAGGGCGTTGCGCATCGCCTCGAACTCGCTGAGGTCGGCCATCGCCTCGGGGAAGATGGCGTCGGCTCCCGCGTCGACCAGCGCTTTGGCCCGATCGATGGCCACGGCGAGGCCCTCGATCGCCCTGATGTCAGTGCGGGCCATGATCAGCAGGTCGGGGTCGCGCCGGGCGTCGACGGCGGCCCGGATGCGCTTGGTCGCCGTGGTGGCGTCGACCACCGCCTTGCCGTCGAGGTGCCCGCAGCGCTTCGGGTTGACCTGGTCTTCGATGTGCAGGCCGGCGACCCCGGCGTCTTCGAGGGTCTGCACGGTTCGCGCCACGTTCATCGGCTCGCCGAAACCGGTGTCGGCGTCGACGATGGCCGGCAGGTTCGTCATACGCGCGATCTGCTGAGAGCGCCCGGCCACCTCGGTCAGCGTGGTGAGCCCGATGTCGGGCAGCCCGAGGTCGGCGGCGAGCACGGCACCCGAGATGTATACGCCTTCGAAGCCCTTGTCTTCGATCAGCTTGGCGCTGAGCGGGTTGAACGCGCCCGGAAAGCGCAGCAGCTCGCCGCTGGCGAGGGCTTGGCGCAGGGCTCGGCGCTTGTCGGCCGGGGTCACGGTGGAGTACAGCATCAGAACAGGCCCTTCGGGTTGTCGGCGGCGATGATGAGGCCGGGCTTCGCGGTGACGGTCAGGCCGGCGAGCTCGTGCGGCTCGAGCTCGGGCAGGCGCTGCACCAGCTCGAGAAAGCGCTCGATCTCGGCGGGCTCGAGCACGCCGTCTGCGAGCGTTCTGAACTTCTGCGTGTACTGCTCGCGGGCGAACGGCCGGGCGCCGAGCGGATGCGCGTCGGCCACAGCGATCTCGTCGACGATGCGGGTTCCGTCGGTGAGGGTGATCTCCACCCGGCCGCCGAATGCCTTCTCGGCGGGGTCGTTGGAGTGGTACCGGCGGGTCCACTCGGCGTCTTCCTCGGTGCTGATCTTCTGCCAGAGCTTCACCGTGTCGGCGCGGCCCGCGCGCTCGGGCGCGTACGAACGCTCGTGGTTCCACTCCCCGTCTTGCAGGGCGACGGCGAAGATGTAGGGCACCGAGTGGTCGAGCGTCTCGCGGCTCGCGGCGGGGTCGTACTTCTGCGGGTCGTTGGCGCCCGATCCGATGACGTAGTGCGTGTGGTGGCTCGTGTGCAGCACGATGCTCTCGACGCTGTCGGCGGTGACCTCCGGATGCCCGTGGTGCAGCTTCCGGCCCATGTCGATCCACGCCTGAGCCTGGTACTCGGCCGAGTGCTCCTTCGTGTACGTGTCGAGTATCGCGCGCTTGGCCTCACCGCGTTCCGGAAGAGGTACTTCGTACCGGGCATCCGGCCCGTCGAGCAGCCACGCGATGACGCCGTCTTCGCCCTCGTAGATGGGGGTGGGGCTGGTCTGGCCGCGCATGGCCCGGTCGACGGCCTCGACCGCCATCTTGCCGGCAAAAGCGGGGGCGTGCGCCTTCCAGGTGCTGATCTCACCCTTGCGCGACTGGCGGGTGGCCGTGGTGGTGTGCAGCGCCTGGCCGACCGCCTGGAAGATGGTCTGAACGTCGAGGCCGAGCAGGGTTCCGATGCCCGCTGCCGCGCTCGGGCCGAGGTGCGCCACGTGGTCGATCTTGTGGGCGTGCAGGCTGATCGCCTTCACGAGGTCGACCTGGATCTCGTAGCCGGTCGCGATGCCGCGCACGAGGTCGGCGCCGGTGCTGCCCACGTGCTGGGCCACGGCCAGAATGGGCGGAATGTTGTCACCCGGGTGCGAGTACTCGGCCGCGAGAAAGGTGTCGTGGTAGTCGAGCTCGCGCACGGCCACGCCGTTCGCCCACGCAGCCCACTCGGGGCTGACGCGCTCGGCGGCGTCGAGTCCGAAGACCGTCGAGCCGGGGCTGAAGGGGTGCGCTTCGGCCTGCGAGCGGGCGGCCACGGCGGGGGCCCGGGTGAGGGAGGCGGTGGCCACGGCGGCGTTGTCGATCATCCGGTTGATCACCATCTCGGTGACCTCGTCGGTCACGGCCACGGGGTCGGCGGCGACCTCGGCGATGGCGTAGGCCAGCTGGTCTTCGCGGGCGAGGTTCTCTTCGCTTCGGTAGACACGTACGTGGTGCAGTTTCATCGGGTTGGTACATCTCTCTGTTCGGGGGCTGCGCGGGTGAGCGTGGTGTCGAGCGACCCGAGGGTCGAGTGCAGGCTGCGGTAGAGATGCACCCGCGTCGCGTCTTCGGCGAGCCGGGCATCCCCGTCGACGATCGCGTCGACGATCATGAGGTGTTCGCGGGCGGCCTCGAGCAGCCGCGCGGGGTTGTCGTGCGACAGGCGACGGATGCGCGAGAGGTGCGTGCGCACCCCGTTCAGCGCGCCGACGAGGTACGGGTTCTTCACGGCTGCGTCGACGGCGTCGTCGAACCGGCTCACCAGCTCGTAGTAGGCGCGGCGTGAGGGGTCTGCCGCGGCATCCGCTTCGGCCAGCAGCGCCGGAACCTCGCGCAGCTCGTTCTGCAGACGGACGAAGACGCTCACATCGCGGCGCTCGGCGGCCAGCGCCGCGGCCTGCTGCTCGAGCGCCTGGCGCAGCTCGAACAGCTCCACCACGTTCTCGGCCGAGACCTGGGTGACCACGAGCCCGCGCCCGCCCTGCGGCTCGGCGAGCCCGTCGGCGACGAGTCGGGCAAGCGCCTCCCGCACGGGCGTGCGCGAGATGCCGAGCCGGTTGCTCAGCTCGACCTCGGCCAGCACGGTGCCCGGCTCGAGCTGCCAGCCCACGATCTCGGCGCGCAGCCGCTCGTAGGCGCTGTCGCTAGCGCGGGCCACGGGATGCCCGCCCCTCCGCCGCGCTTGCGCCCTCGCCCGCGTTTGCGCCCTCGGCCGCACCTTGTGTATACACAAACCCCACCTTAGCCCCGCCCCACCCCCCCTCGCAACCCCCTGTGTATACACACTCCTCCCTGCACGCCGCCCCCTCTGCGGTTCCTCGCACCCCACCCATTCGGCGGGAGCGAACCCTTTCGGCGGGAGCGCACCCTTCCGGCAGGTTTGCACCCTTTCGGTGAGAGTGCACCCCCTCGAAGTGGAGCGCACCGACCGAAAGGGCGCGCACACAGAGGGTCGAAACCCGTGCAGGGCATTCCACAGCCGAGCCAGGCACGCGTTATCCACAGATCGTGGTCGCGGCGGGGAATCCGCGAGCGACCGCGGCGACGATTGACGGATGACCCAGGCCATCCCTCCGACCATCACACAGGTGCGCGAACTCGACTTGAGCGACGATCGACACCGGCTCGCTCAGGCGGCGCGCGCAGGAGTGCAGCATCGCATCCGTCGCGGCGCCTACGTGAGCACGGCGAGCTGGGCCGGTCTGCACGCCGACGCGCGGTATCGCCTTCGCTGCCTCGCCGAATCAGAGGCGAAGCGCACGCGCCCGATCTTGTCGCACTGGTCGGCGGCCGTCGTACACGGCATCCCTGTCATCGGTGATTGGCCGCCGCACGTACATCGACTCGTCGAGCGCGCCTCGGGAGGTCGTTCCCGCAACGCGGTGGTGGCGCATCCCACCTCGCTCGACTCCGTCGAGACGGTCGAGGTCGATGGCATGCTCGTCACGTCGGTGGCCCGCACGATCGTCGATCTCGCCGGCGCCGGTTCGTTTATCTCGGCCGTCACCAGCGCCGACTACGCCCTTCAGCGAAGGCGCAAGAATCGGGTACGTGCGAGCGATCTCAGGGCTGCGTTCGATGCGGCGATGCCTGTGAGGGCGACCGCACGAATCGAGAGGGTGCTCGAGTTCGCCACCGAACTCACCGACTCCCCCGCAGAATCGGTGAGCCGAGTGAACATGTACGTGAGCGGGTTCGTCATGCCGAGCCTGCAGTCCGAATTCTTCGACGCGCAGGGGTTCATCGGCGCTGTCGACTTCGATTGGCCGCAGCTCAACCACGTGGGCGAAGTGGATGGCCGGCACAAGTACATCAAAGACGAGTACCTCAACGGCCGCACGCCCGGCGAGGTCGTCTACGAGGAGAAGCTGCGTGAAGATCGCCTTCGGGCACTCCCGAAAAAGGTCACCCGCTGGGACTGGCACTGCGCCCTCGACCCGCAGCGACTGCGCGCCCACCTTCTGCGTGCAGGCATCCCGCTCCGGCGCCGCTAGCCTGCCTCGTTTCCGCTCCCTCCCTCTCTCCTCTCACACTCCCTCTCCTCTCCACCTCCGTCCCTCCCCCCTTCCTCCTCCCTCCCCCAGCCCTCGCTCCTCCCTCGTTCCCTCTCCCTCCCTCCCCCCTCCCTCCCCCCTCCTTGTTCCTCCATCCGGCGCGCACGCTGGCTTCGAATGCGCACCCTTTTGGCAGGACCGCACCGGCTCGAAAGGGTGCGGTCTTGCCAAAGGGGTGCGGATGGGAGGCTTGCGGGACGGGCGGGACGGGCGGGACGGGCGGGACGGGCGGGACGGGCGGGACGACGAAAGGCCCGCCTCCGGAGGAGACGGGCCTTTCGAGGGGGCGGGACGGTACTAGGCCGCGAACGCCAGTTCGGGGGTGTCGGGGTCGGCGGCGTCCGCCGAGCCGACGGCGGCAGCCGCGGTCACGGTGAGGTCGCCCGCCGAAGCGGAGACGGTCACCGAACCGCCGTCGGTCAGGGCGCCGCTGACGAGCAGGTCGGCGATACGGTCATCCACATCGCGCTGGATCACGCGACGCAGCGGCCGGGCGCCGTACTCGGGCTCGTAGCCGTGCTCGGCGATCCAGTCGGTACCTGAATCGTCGACGACGAGCGAGATCGACCGGGCCGCAAGCCGGGCGCGCGAGGCACCCAGCAGCAGCGACACGATCTGGCGCAGCTGCGGCTTCTCGAGCTTCTGGAACAACACGATCTCGTCGATACGGTTCAGGAACTCAGGCCGCATGGCCTCGCGCAGCTTGCCCATCACACGGTCGCGTAGCGCCTTGTCGGAGCCGAATCCGCCGCCGGCCGAGTGGTCGGCAACGAAGCCGATTCCGCCACTGCGGCTGGCCAAGAACTCAGAGCCCAGGTTCGAGGTCATGATGACCACCGTGTTGCGAAAGTCGACCGTGCGACCCTGACCGTCGGTCAGGCGACCGTCGTCGAGCACCTGCAGCAGCAGGTTGAACACGTCGGGGTGCGCCTTCTCGATCTCGTCGAACAGGATGACCGAATACGGGTTGCGGCGAACGCGCTCGGTGAGCTGCCCGGCCTCGTCGTAGCCGACGTATCCAGGAGGGGCACCGACGAGCCGCGACACGGTGTGCCGCTCGCCGTACTCGCTCATGTCGAAGCGCAGCATGGCCTTCTCGTCGCCGAACAGCGAGCCCGCGAGGGTCTTCGCCAGCTCGGTCTTGCCGACACCGGTCGGGCCGAGGAACAGGAAGCTGCCGACGGGCCGGTTGCGGTCGCCCATGCCGGTGCGGTTGCGCCGCACGGCCTTGGCCACCACGGTCACGGCGTCGTCCTGCCCGATCACGCGGGCGTGCAGTTCGTCTTCGAGCAGAGCGAGCCGCTCACGGTCGACCTGGGTCAGCCGGTTGGCGGGGATGCCCGTGGCCCGCGAGATCACGGCAGCGATCTCGGGCTCGTCGACGACGGCCGCGACATCCGCGATGTCGGTCGACTTCACATTCGACAGCTTCGCCTGAACGCCCTCGATCTCGTCGCGAAGACGCGACGCCTCCTCGTAGTGCTCGGCCGCGACGGCCGAGTTCTTCGAGGCTTCGAGATCGGCCAGCTGCTGCAGCAGCGCCGACGCGTCGACCTTCTTACCGAGACGCAGCCGCAGTCGCGCGCCGGCCTGGTCGATCAGGTCGATGGCCTTGTCGGGCAGGAAGCGGTCGCTGACGTACCGAGCCGAGAGCTCGACGGATGCCCGGATGGCCTCCGGCGTGTACGTCACGGCGTGGTGCTCCTCATACGCCGGGGCGAGCCCCGCGAGGATCAGCACGGCGTCTTCGATGCTCGGCTCCCCCACGGTCACGGGCTGGAAGCGGCGTTCGAGCGCCGGATCCTTCTCGATGCCGCGGTACTCCTTCAGCGTGGTGGCGCCTACGAGGTGCAGGTCGCCGCGGGCCAGCCGGGGCTTCAGGATGTTTCCGGCATCCATACCGCCCTCGCCAGAACCACCGGCGCCGACCACGGTGTGGATCTCGTCGATGAACACGATCAGCTCACCCTTGTGGGCAGTGATCTCGTCCATCAGCTTCGTCAGCCGCTCTTCGAAGTCGCCACGGTACTTGGTGCCGGCGAGCATCGCGGGCAGGTCGAGCGAGACGACGCGCTTGTCGCGCAGCTGCTCGGGAACGCCGCCATCCATGATGGCCTGCGCCAGGCCCGACACGATCGCGGTCTTGCCCACGCCCGCCTCGCCGATCAACACGGGGTTGTTCTTGGTGCGGCGCGACAGAATCTCGATGGTCTGCTCGATCTCGTCGAGCCGGCCGATCACGGGGTCGAGGTCGCCCTCACGGGCCATCTCGGTGAGATCGGTGCCGAACTTGTCGAGTGTGGGGGTGTCGGATGCGGACTCAGCCGTCTCGCCGGATTCGGCAGAGCCCGGCGCGCCCGCATTGACGGTTTCGCGCATGCCGGCTTGCAGAGCATCCGGGGTCACCCCGGCGGCAGCCAGAACGGCACCCGCGGGCGAGTCCTGGTTGATGACGAGCGCGAAGAAGAGGTGCTCGGGGTCGATGTAGGTCGAACCGGATGCGCGGGCGACCTGGTACGCGTGGAACAGGGTGCGCGTGGCCGACTGGGTCAGCGACGGGGCGACGTCGGTGCGCTCCTCAGAGGCCTGCGGCAGACGCTGCTCGGCCGCCTCCGCGATGGCGCGCGGGTTCGCACCGACACGACGGATGGCGTCGGCGGCGGGCTCCTTCTCGGCGATGGTGCGCAGAATGTGCAGTGCGTCGAGCTCGGACTGGCCGTGCTCGAGCGCGTACTTGCCGGCCTCGGCCAGCACCTCGTGGGTGCGACGGCTCAGGAACCGGCTGATGTCGATGGAACGGGCACCCTGTTGGGCGGCGCGTTCACCCTCGAGGTAACGGGCGAGAAACTCGTCGAATGAGTTGCCGCCGGTACCTTCGGGGTTTGAGTTGTTTGGCAAAATGTCCTCCTGGTGAAACTTGAGTGCCCTCGACTCAAGTTAACGCTACGGAGGGTGGGTTATTCCCGGCTGATCGCTCTGGGCGAAAAACCTTAGTCGCCTGCGCTCATGTTTACCGCCTGAGCGGGCCGGAGGGCCGATGCGGCGGCGAAGTAGGCCTCGCGGTCGAAGCTGTCGAAGATGGCGTTCTGAATGACGTAGCCCTGCACGAGCCCGACGTACAGAGGCGCGAATAGGGTGGCGTCGCGTGCGGCGTCCGGCCCGGGCATCCGGAGCCCGCGGGCGTACCAGTCGGTCAGGTACGACTCGAAGACGCGCCTCAGGTGTGCGCCGACACTGTCGGTGGCCTCGCGACTGGAAGGGTCGAGGGCCGCCTGCGCCCACACCTGCAGCAGCAGGCCGAGGTCGCCCACTTCCTCGCCCATCGCCGTCACGAACCGGCGCAGCAGCTCACCCGGGTCGACCGGAGAGTCGGCGTCGAGCGAGCCGACGGCATCGAGGCGAAACTGCAGGATGTCGGAGATCGCGTGGTGGATGAGTTCGTCTTTGCTCTTGTAGTGCCCGTAGATCGCTCCGGCCGACAGACCGCTCTCGGCGATGATGTCGGCCATCGACGTGGCCTGGAAACCCTTCTGCGCAAAGAGGCGCAGCGCGGCCCTGGCGATCTCATGGCGGCGGGCGTCGCGGTACTCGGCGGTGACTTTGGGCATGGTGCCAGCCTAAAAAGAACGATCATTCTTGACAAGTGGCGCGACCCTGATTGACAATAAAAAACGAACATTCTTTTTAGCTCGATGTGATCGGGCACTGATCGAGGAGCAGTCATGAGCCACGTATTCACCACACCGCCGCCCTCGGCGTCGCGAGCGCCGCAGGCCGCACAGACGACGCGGGCGCCGCAGACGCCGCCTCTGCGCCCCCACACCGCCTGGGGGCGCAGCGTCGGCATCGCCGTCGGTGCCGCGCTCGTCGTCGCGCTGATCGTGCTGGCCTTCGTGTGGCCGACGGTCACCTCGAGCGTGAAGAACATTCCGATCGCGGTCGCCGGCACGTCGCAGCAGGTCACCGCGGTGACGGATGCCCTGAACCGCGCCGCCGACGGGGCGTTCACAGTCACGCCGGTGGCCGACCGGCAGGCCGCGGTCGACCTCATCGACACCCGCGACGTGTACGGGGCGATCGTGCTCGGCGACGCGTCGGCCGGCGGCAGTGCGGGCAGCTCGGCCGTCGGTGCGGGCACCGGCTCGGGCACCACCACCGGCCCCGAGATTTTGACCGCCTCGGCGAACGGAGTGGCCGTCAGCCAGGTGCTGGCGCAGCTGGCTGCGCCCATCCAGAGCCAGGCGAATGCGGCGGCCCAGGCCGCCGTCGCGGCAGCCGTGGCCTCGGGCGCGGCGCCGGCCGGTACCACCGCCCCGGCGATCTCTGTGACCGTGACCGACGTGGTTGCGCTGGCTTCGACGGATGCCCGCGGCCTCGGTCTCACGGCAGCGGCGTTCCCGCTCGTGCTGGGCGGCATCCTGGGCGGCGTGCTGGTGTCGCTGCTGATCACCGGTGTGTGGCGCAGGCTCACCAGCGTTCTGGTCTACGCGGTCGTCGCCGGACTCGCCGTCGCGGTGGTGATGCAGCCGCTGTTCGGCATTCTGCAGGGTTCGTTCTGGATCAATGCGCTGGCGATCATGCTCGCGATGGCTGCGACATCGTCGTTCGTCGTCGGCGCCAACGCCCTCCTCGGCCGCGCCGGCATCGCGGTCGGCTCGGTGCTCACAATGCTGATCGGCAACCCGCTGTCGTCGGCGGCCCAGCCCCTGCAGTTCACCGTGGCGCCGTGGGGAGCGGTGGGGCAGTGGTTCGTGCCGGGGGCGTCGTCGACGCTCATCCGCGACCTGTCGTACTTTCCCGCCGCGAACACCGCGTTCCCGTGGCTGGTGCTGGCCGGCTGGACGGCGCTCGGCGTCGCCGGCATGATCGCCGGTCACTGGCGCAACCAGCGCGTCATCCGCTCCCTTCCGGTGGAGGAAGACGCTCGGCATGCGGCGACCCACGCGGCCCCGCACGGCGCCGATGCCGCGGTGCCGAGGCCCGCCTAGGCGAGCACGCGCGGGCGGGTTCGCGCGAGAATGGAGCATGCCGAGCATCCTGAATCGCCTCGACCTGCTGCCCGTGCGGCCCCGCGACAAGCACGAGAAGGGGCGCGTCGCCTCGAGCCTCGAGCTGTTCTTCGACCTGGTGTTCGTGATCGCGGTGGGGCTGGCGGCGACCACGCTGCACGAACTCGAGGGCGACGGGCACCTCTGGTCGGGGGTCGGGGCGTACCTGATGGTGTTCTTCGCCATCTGGTGGGCCTGGATGAACTTCACCTGGTTCGCGACGGCCTTCGACAACGACGACTGGTTGTACCGGTTGACCACGATCGCCCAGATGGCGGGGGTGCTGGTGCTGGCGGCGGGGGTTCCGACCGGCATGGAGCACGGCGACTTCACCGCGGTGACGTTCGGCTACGTCATCATGCGCCTGGCGATGGTGAGCCAGTGGATTCGCGTGGCGGTGAACTCCCCCGAATACCGTGCCACGGCCCTGCGCTACGCCGCGGGTATCACAGTGGTGCAGGTCGCGTGGGTGCTGCGCCTGCTGCTGCCGCCCGAGGTCGGGGTGGCGAGCTTTCTCGTGCTGGTGCTGGCCGAGGTGATGGTGCCGATCTGGGCCGAGCAGAAGAACGTGACGCCGTGGCACAATCACCACATCGCGGAACGGTTCGGGCTGTTCACGCTGGTGGTGCTCGGCGAGGGGCTGCTCGGGTCGGCGAACGCCATCATCGACGGGCTGCAGGATGCCGAACACGTTCTGCCCCTCGCGCTGCTGGCGGCCTGCGGGCTGATCATCACGGCGGCCATGTGGTGGATCTACTTCGCGGTGCCGCAGCACGACCACTTCACGAACCTGCGGCAGTCGCTCGTGACCGGATACACGCACTCGGTGATCTTCGCGGCGGCGGGGGCGGTGTCGGCGGGCATCGAGGTCGCCGTCGCCCTGCAGTCGGGCACGACCGAGCTCTCGCCGGTCGAGTCTGCGGGCGCACTGACGATTCCGGTGGCGGTGTTCGTGCTGGCGGTGTGGGCGCTGGCCATCAGGCCGGCGGGGCGGCGGGTGCCGAACATCCTGATTCCGGTGGGCGCGGTGCTCGTCGGGCTGAGTGCGTTCACGCCGTGGGCGCTTGCGACCGCGACGGTGCTGCTCGTGGCGATCGTCGTCGTGGTGGTGGCCGGGGTGCAGCCGCACGTGCCGGCGGAGGGGGCGGCCGAGGGGGCGGCGGTCGAGGTCGAGTAGGGGCACGAGCCAGAACCTCGCGGTCTCCTGGCGTCGGCGTGCCCGTCGGGTTACGATTCGAGCGCACCCCACACCGAGCCGGAGGCAGCCATGACCGATCCCGAAGACGCGGCGCCGCGCGAACTGCTGCTGCTCGCCATGGACCACCGCGAGTCGCTGCAGAAGAGCGTCTACGGCATCACGGGCGAGCCCACCCCCGCCGAGGTCGAGCAGATCGCCGCCGGCAAGACGCTCATCTTCGAGGGCCTGCTCGAAGCGGTCGCGCAGGGCATCGACCCCGGCGCCGTCGGCGTTCTCGTCGATGAGCGCTACGGCACCGCCGTGGCTGAGAAGGCCCTCGCCAACGGCATCGACCTCGCCATGCCGATCGAGAAGAGCGGCCAGGACTTCTTCACCCTCGAGTACGGCGACTTCACCACCACCGAGTGGCTGACCCACGTCGAGACCTTCGACCCCGCCCAGGTCAAGGTGCTGGTGCGCGACAACCCCGCCTTCGCTGCCGCCGACCGCCAGGCCCAGATGACACACCTGGCGGCGGTCGGCCAGGTGCTGCGTGAGGCCGGGCGAACCTTTCTGATCGAGCTGCTGATCCCCGCGACGCCCGAGCAGCTGAAGGGCGCCGGGGATGCGCTGCAGTACGACCGCGAGTTGCGTCCGGCGTTGACGACGCAGGTGATCGGCGAACTGCAGCGCGCCGGCGTCGAGCCCGACATCTGGAAGATCGAAGGCCTCGAGACCGGCGACGCCGCCGCTGCGGTGGTGGCTGCGGCCAGGCAGGATGGTCGGGCATCCGTCACCTGCATCGTGCTCGGTCGCGATGCCCCCGCCGACCGCCTCGACCACTGGCTGAGCGTGGCGGCACCGGTCGACGGCTTTCGGGGCTTCGCGATCGGCCGCAGCATCTGGGAGCAGCCGCTCGTCGCGCAGCTGCAGGGAACGATCGGGCAGCGCGAGCTCGTCGACCGCGTCGCCGCCGCCTTCACCCACTTCGTGGCGGTCTACGACAGCGCCCGCGCGGCCTGAGGCGCTGCGCGCCGCGGTGCGCGCCGCGGTGCGCGGCCCGGTTCGCTTTCGAGAGCTCAGAGTGACGCGAGGTCGGGCGGGGCGACCCGGGCGAGCAGGGCGAGGAGGGTGGCGCGCTCGGGCTCGGTGAGGGCGGCGAAGGAGCGCTCGAGCATGGCCTTCGAGTGGGGGCGTCCGGCGTCGAGGGTGGCCTGGCCGGCGGGAGTCAGGCGGTGCTCGATGCGGCGGCCGCGACCGGGGATGCGCTCGATCAGGCCCTGCGCGGCCAGGCGGTTTGCGAGAGTGCCGAACGCCTGGTCGCTCTGGAAGGTGGCCGTCGCCAGAGCGTGGGCCGACGCGCCCGGGGTGCGCCCGATGGCTCGCAGGGCATCCCACTGGGCGAGGGTGGTTCCCGCGGCGGCGAGCCGGGCATCCATCGCCCTGTGGTGCCGGTACTGCACTTCTTTGATCGTGCGGCCGAGGGTTTCGAGCTCTGTGACCATGATTCGACTTTAGCAGAGTGAATAAGGTTGCGTATATAAACATGTTGACTTAAGGTGGAACCATGAACACTTCATCAACACCCCGCCTGGCCCTCGTTCTGCACGGTGGCGGCGGTCCGTTCACCGTCGCGTCGATCGCCGCACACCTCGACGGGCTGCGCACGCCCGACGGGAGCCCGGCGTACCGCACGTTCGCACCCACCCTGCCCGGCTGGAACTCGACCGAACGCCCCGAATCCATCACGCAGGTCTCCGACCTCACCGCGCTCTACCTCGAGTTTCTGATAGCGAACGACCTGCGTGACGTGCTCGTCGTCGGCTCGTCGCTCGGCGGATGGATCGCCGCCGACCTCGCCAGCCGCGACACCGAGGGTCGCATCGGCGCGATCGTGCTCATCGACCCCGTCGGAATCGAGGCGCCGGGCCAGCCCATCCGCGACTTCTTCGCCCTCGACGCGCGCGGGGTCGCCGAGTACGCGTGGCACGACGCCGACCGTTTCTATGTCGACCCGGCCACCGTGCCACCCGCCCAGCAGGCCGCGCAGCGCTCGAACATGGCGACCATGGCCGCCCTCACCCCCGGCGGAATGTTCGACCCCACGCTGCTCGCCCGCCTCGCCGACATCACGGTGCCCGCGTTGGTGCTCTGGGGCGCCAGCGATCGCATCGTGACGCCGGAGTACGGCGCGGTCTTCGCCGCCGCGATTCCGGATGCTCGGCTCACGGTCATCCCCGACGCCGGCCACCTCCCCCACCTCGAGCAACCCGCGCCCACCTTCGCCGCGCTCGACGCCTTTCTCACGCCCTGACCCACGTACTGACCCCGCCCACTGACTTCGCTCACTGACCTCGCACACTCACCTCGCTTATCCACCTCGCCCGATCACCTCACCCAGCCGGGGTGATGACGGCGGTTCGGGGCGTCAGGGGTGTGAGCTCATCCAGTCGAGCGCCGCCGGGCAGGCGT
This sequence comes from Subtercola sp. YIM 133946, assembly GCF_036553535.1. Classification (NCBI taxonomy): domain Bacteria; kingdom Bacillati; phylum Actinomycetota; class Actinomycetes; order Micrococcales; family Microbacteriaceae; genus Subtercola; species Subtercola sp. YIM 133946. Next base: position 152,979 of record NZ_JAZHPE010000023.1, on the reverse strand, counting down.
TCAAGACGGAGATGTGGCCGTCGAGAGGCCGCGACCAGAGTTCGGCCGAGGGGATGCGGGCGAGCATCCATTCGGCGTGCAAAGGCGGAACGACCCGGTCGCGCGAGCCCTGAACGAGCAGCACGGGTGCGACGATCGACTCGAGCTCGAAACCCCAGGGCCGGGTGAAGGCGACGTCGTCGTCGATCAGGCCGTCGAGGCCGGCCGGGCCTGCGGCCGTGGCCAGGGCGACGTCGGCGCCGAGGCTCGACCAGGGCCCGTTCAGCGCGTCGATGTCGCGGTCGATGAACGAGTCGGGGTCGAACTCGGCGGTGAGCTCGTGGGCGCGGCGCGCATCGCGGCCTCGGAGCGCCGCCCGCAGTCCGCTGGGGTCGGCCATGCCCGCGAAGAAGTCGAACCCGCGGGGAGTGCCGGGCGCAACGGGGTACGGCGCGATGCCGGCGAGCGTGACGGCGGCAGACACGCGGTCGGGCAGAAGGGCCGCGCAGGCGAGGGCGTGCGGGCCCCCGCCAGAGGCTCCCATGACCGCGAAACGCTCGAGCCCCAGGGCATCGGCGAGCTGCTCCACGTCGCGCGCCGCCGAGGCGACCGAACGGCCCGGGTCGGGCGTCGAGGTTCCGTAGGCGGGCCGGCCGTACGAGACGAGCCGGATGCCGCGCCGCACGGCCTCGCTCAGAACGGGTTCGAGCGGGGCGCCGGTCTGCGGCGACCCGTGGTGCCAGATCACCGTCATTCCGCCGTTCGGCGTCTTCACACCGGAGGCGGCCGCGCGGCCCCAGACGGATCGGCCGCCCACCGGCCGGCGACCATCAGCCGCCCCACCCTCGACCGGCCCACCGTCGTACGTGCGCAGCACCCGCCCGTCGTCGAGCCGCAGGTCGCGCACCGTGACGGGGTAACCGCCGATGTCGCGAACGCTCAGCCCGATGATGCTGGTCACGAGCACAGCGTAGATCATCGGGCGCACGCCGGGCACCCCCGGGCTGCACTCCCCGCTCGGCGCGACGGTTCTGACACGATGGAGTCATGACCACCGATTCACCCGATGCCCGCGCAACCCAGAAACCGAACACAGGCGCAGGCCTGAACGCCAACGTGAGTACCACCGCGCGAGCCCTCCGCATCGGCATCCTCGGCGCCGCCGGCATTGCGCCCGCCGCGATCATCCGCCCCGCCCGCCGCCGCCACGATGTCGAGGTGGTCGCGGTGTCGTCGCGCCGGGCATCCGCCGCCGCCGACTACGCAGGCGCGCACGGCATCGAGCGGTCGTACGGCGGGTACGCCGAGATGCTCGCCGACCCCGACATCGACCTGGTCTACAACGCCTTGCCGCCCTCAGAGCACATGCAGTGGTCGATCGCAGCGCTCGAGGCCGGCAAGCACGTGCTCTGCGAGAAGCCGTTCGCCATGAATGCGGCGCAGGCCGAGGCGATGAACCGGTCGGCCGCCGACACCGGGCTGAGGCTCATCGAGGCCTTCCACGACCGCTACCATCCGCTCAGCCTCGAGGTCGACCGCATCGTCGATTCGGGCGTTCTGGGCGATATCGTCGACGTGCACGCCGACTTCTCGGGGTCGAACCCGTTCGATCCGAGGTCGATCAGGCACGATCCGGCCGTCGGCGGCGGCTCGCTGATGGATCTCGGCTGCTACCCCGTGCACTGGGTGCGCGCGCTGCTGCGCGACGAACCGACGGTGGTCGAGGCGCAGGCCACCCTGAATCCGCTCGGCGCCGACCTGACGATGGATGCCGCACTCACGTTCCCGTCGGGGGCCCGTGCCCGGGTGACCTCGAGCATGGTCGACGGCGTCACCCTGAACGCGACGCTCGACGTCACGGGCCGACGCGGAACGGTGCACGTCGACAACCTCGTCTTCCCGTCGTCGGGGCACAGCATCACGGTCGCGGTCGACGGCGTCGACTACGTCACCACCGTCGCTGGCCGCACCACCTACGACCACCAGCTCGACGCAGTGGTGGCGGGGCTGGCGAGCGGCGAGACGCTGCCCACTGAGGGCGCCGACACGGTCTCGAACATGGCGCTCATCGACGCGATCTACACGGCGGCGGGCTTCGACCGAACGGTGTACTCCGCTCGCTGAGCGGCGGCCCTCTGCGCGGCACATCCCCGAGCATCCCTCGACCGGGCGCCGCCGCTCCGCTACTCTCGTCTCAGGGTCGCCCGCGGCGCGTTCGCGGGCCGCCGCAGGAGCATTCTTCGTGCTGAGGGGAACGGGGTCGTCATGTCTGCCACCACCTATTCGACGCAGGCCGAGCAGAAGCCGAACCTGGTCGTGGGGCTGTTGCCCTTCGCCGGGGTGGTGCTGTTCGTCATCGCCGAGATCGTCACACTGGTGGCCTCGGGCACCAGCGGGTTTCTCGAGGCATCGACGCTGAACGCCGTGCTCTTTCTGATCGGCTCGTCGGGCATCGGCAACGGCATCGCCCACCTCTTCTTCGGCCCGGCGATCGCGCGGTCGATCGGCTGGCAGCCGGGGCCGTTTCAGTTCGAGGTGGGCGGCGCGAACCTCGCGATCGGCATCGCCGGGGTGGTGGGCGCCTTCTACGGCAGCGACTTCTGGCTGGCGGTGATCATCGTCGACCTGATCTTCCTGTTCATGGCGGGCGGCGGCCACATCGCCGAGATCGTCAGAAAGAAGAACTTCTCGATCAACAACGCCGGCCCCATTCTCTTTCTCGACTTTCTGATGCCGGCCTTCACCCTCGCCCTCTGGATCGCCTACACCGCGAGCTGACGCCGCGACCGGCCGCCCGTCACTCCCCCGACCACCGGTTCACCGAGCTGCGGATGCCCGGGCTCAGGCCGAGACGGGCACGAAGACGAGGCTGCCGTTGTGGCCGCCGAACCCGAAGCTGTTCGACAGAACAGGGCCGGGCTGCCAGGGCCGGGCATCCGTGGCGATGTCGAGGTCGATGGCCTCGTCTTGGTTCACGAGCCCCGCGGTCGGCGGAACGGTGGCGTTCTTGATCGTGAGGGCCACCGCGACCGCCTCGATGGCGCCGGCGGCGCCGAACGAATGGCCGGTGACGCCCTTGATGCTGGTGAGCACGGGACGCGCGTCGCCGAAGACCCGGGCGACGGCCTGGCTCTCGGCCGCGTCGTTCAGGCCGGTCGAGGTGCCGTGGGCGTTGATGTGGGTGATGTCGCCGGGCTCGAGGCCGGCGTCGTCGAGGGCGAGACGCATGGTGCGCTCGGCTCCGCGACCCTCGGGGGCGGGGGCCGTCACGTGGTAGGCGTCGGCGGTCGAGGCGGCGCCCTCGATGGTCATGTAGACGTGGGCGCCGCGCGCCAGGGCCTGATCGAGGGGCTCGAGCACGAGCATCCCACAGCCCTCTGAGGCCGCCAGGCCGTCGCGGTCGCGGTCGAACGGGCGCGAGATGCCCGACTTAGACAGGGCGCGCATGTTGCCGAAGCCGGCGATGCAGACCGGGGTGAGGCTCGAGTCGGTTCCGCCGGCGAGCACGACGTCGGCCGTGCCCTGGGCGATCATGCGCGCGCCGGCCGCTATGGCGTCGGTGCCCGCGGCGCAGGCGGTCGTGATAGTCGAGGCGGTTCCGCGCAGGCCGAAGCGGATGCTCAATGCCCCTGCAGCAGCGTTCGGCATCACCATCGGCACGGTGTGCGGCGACACGAGCCGCTCGCCACGGTCGCGCAGCACGTCGGCCTGCGCCGCGAACGTCTGGATTCCCCCGATGCCGGTGCCCATCGACACCGCCGCGCGGTCGAGGTCGACCTCGTCGACGAGCGGCTGCACGTCGGTCTCGGCGGGGCCGTCGTGTGCGGCATCTGCCAGCAGGCCGGCGTCGCGCAGCGCCTCGTCGGCGGCCACCACGGCGAAGTGCACGTTGATGTCGGCGTTCTTCGCGGCCTTGTGCGTCATCACCCGGCGCGCGTTCAGCTTCTCTTCGTCGACGCGCCGCACGGCGGCATCGGCCGCGGGCTCGAACAGGCTCTGCCAGAAGTCGTCGACGCCCACCCCGCCCGGCGTGACGACGCCGATTCCGGTCACGGCGACGGTGCGGTTCTGCAGTGGCTTCACGAACGGTTCTCCTCAACGTGCGTTTCGGGCGACGGATGCCCGGCAGAAGCCGGCGGCCCGACCAGTCATGCTCTGGTACCCCTCAACCCAAACACCCCGAGGCTGTCGGCGAGGCCCACGAGAGGCTAAACATCGTCGTGAGGATTTGTAGCATTCCCACCACAGATCCCGCGAGACGCGAACGTTTGCGCCACTGCAGCAGCGGGATCGCCTCGAGCAGCCTGCGGAATCAGCCCCAGGTGCCCGACGGCGATGCGTAGATCGGAACGGCCGTGTACGACCAGTGCGCGCCGTTGGCGTAGTGGCTCGCCGCCCACGGCGACGCCCAGATGGCCGCCTCGATCTGCGCGGTGGGCGCGCTCGCGGCGAACCCCGCGACGATGCCCGAGTAGCCGCCGACGCTGTGCAGCGCCTCGGCGGCGTTCTCGGCGGCCGTGACGAGGTTGTCGTAGCTGCCGAAGCCGCTGCCTCCGCCCGAGCCCCAGCCGTTGTTGAGCGGGTTGTTGCGGTTCCACCAGTCGTCGGGCCCGTTCTCCTGGCGCATCCAGCGCAGCATCACGGTGATGTTGGAGTCCGACATCGGAAAGCCGGCCAGGAACAGCACGAGGGTCGCCCAGTCGCGGTTGGTGCTGCCCGCCGAGAGGGTCTTGACGCCGGGGGTCGACGAATAGTCGTCACGCGTGATGATGACACCGCTCGCCGAGCCGGGAACGGAGATCACCTGAAGGGTGCCCTGCAGGCTCGACTGCGCGTACGACTCGGTGACGGGCAGCGGCGGCGGGGCGAGGGAGGTGATGGCGACCAGTGCGAACGCCGCGGCCGCCGCCGCGATGGCGACGATGCGCCCCACCCGGCGGGTGTCGGTGTCGAGGGGCCCCGGCTGCACCGCGCGCTGGGGCTGCTCCGGCATCCTGGGCATCCCGGGCATCCCGGGCATCCCGGGCATCCCGGGCTTCCCGGGCATCACGGCGCCGGAGCGCTGCGCGCCGGGGGTCGTCGCTGGGGAGGGGTTCGGTTTCGTCATGGGGGCTCAGCCGGTGGGGCGGCACGCCTCGCTCGAGGCAGCGCAAGACCCCAGATTACCAGCGGGGGCGGATGCTGCACAGGGGGCCGGGGCCGGCCGGCGACGCTGGGGCTGCCTATGGGCCACGCCCGGGCGGGCGGGCGGCGGCGCTCGGGGTGGCCTACGGGCCACGCTCGGGCAAGCCGGGCAGCGACGCTCGGCCCAGCCACCCGGCTAGGTTCAGACGACGGTGAAAGCGATCTCGGCCAGGCCGCCGATGCCGCCCGCCGCCGAGTCGCCCACCACCAGTGCACCGACGCCCGCGGGTGTACCCGTGAAGACGAGGTCGCCCGGCCTGAGCTCGACGAACGACGACAGCGCCGCCACGATCTCGGCGACGCTCCAGATCTGGTCGGCCAGGTCGCCGGTCTGCCGCCGCACGCCGTCGACGTCGAACCAGATGGGTGCGGCATCCGGATGCCCCGCCACTCCCGCCGGAACGAGCTCGCTGACCGGGCCCGAGTAGTCGAACCCCTTCGACAGATCCCAGGGGCGACGCTGCTGTTTCGCGGCATCCTGCAGATCGCGCCGGGTCAGGTCGACGCCCACGCCGTAGGCCACGACGTGGTCGAGGGCGTCGACGGGGTCGATGTCGCGGCCTCCGGTGCCGATGGCGACGACGAGTTCGATCTCGTGGCTGAGGTTCGCGGTCTGCGGGGGGTAGGGTACGGTGCCCGGGGCGATACCCTCTGCCGAGACCCCTTCGGCGACCGCGTAGACGGCGTCGGCCGGCTTGGTGAAGAAGAACGGCGGTTCGCGGTTGGGGTCGCCGCCCATCTCGCGGGCGTGCTCGGCGTAGTTGCGGCCGACGCAGTAGACCCGGCGAACGAAGAACCGGTCGGGCGTTGACTGCGTCGGGCCGGGCGTTGCCTGCGTCGGGTCGGGCGTTGCCCGCGTCGGGCCGGGCGTTGCCCGCACAGGAAGGCTGGTGGGTTCGGGCGCGACAGACGCGTTCGCGGCGGCGGTCATGGGTGAGGTCATGGGTGCCTCGTCTCTGTGCTGGTAGTCACGGTGCTGGTCGTCACGGTGCTGGTCGTCACGGTGCTGGTCGTCACGGTGCTGGTCGTCACGGTGCCGGTCGTCACGGTTCCGGCCGCCGGGCCGGGCGGCGACGATGCGCCTCGGCGAGGCTCATGCACTATTGTCGCAGTGGCGCGCGGCTCCCCGTTGCCAGCCCCCGTCCGCGGAAAGGCACCCCCGTGACTTCGATCGACTTCGGCATCGCATCGGCCCTCGGCGACATCCCCGCCACCCTCGTCACGCCCGACACGTCTGACCTCTCAGGAGCACGGGCCCCAGGAGCTCGGGCCGCGGGAGCACGGGCCGCGGGAGCACAGGCCGTGGGTGAGCGGCTCGACGTGCCCACAGACCCGAGAGAAGCCGACGGGCGGCCCGGCGTACCCGCGGTGCTCCTGCTGCACGGAACCGCCAGCAGCCGCAGCGAGGTCGGCGGAATGTTCGTTCGGCTCGCCGAGGCACTGGCGGCCCGCGGCGTCGCGTCGTTGCGCATCGACTTCGCCGGCAGCGGCGACAGCACCCGGCCGCAGACCGGGTTCACCGTCGCCTCGCAGCTGGCCGACGCGCAGGCCGCCTTCGACTGGCTGGCCGCCGAAGGCCGCATCGACGCGGGTCGCATCGGCGTGCTCGGGTTCTCGCAGGGGGGCATGATCGCGACACTGCTCGCAGGCCGGGAGCCGCAGGTGGCCGCCCTCACCCTGTGGTCGTCGGGCATCGTCGCCGGCGGTGCGTTCGGGGTCTTCGCGCCGTACTTCGAGGGGCTCGAAGCCGTCGACGAGGCCACGGTCGACCTCGGTTTCACGACGTTCACCTTCACACGCGAGTGGTGGCTGCAGGCGCAGAGCATGCCGCTCGTAGGCGCGATCGGGCGGTACGGGCATCCACTGTTCGTCGTGGCTGGCTCAGACGACGACACCATCGCGCCCGACGCGTCGCTCGAATTGCTCAGGCACGCCGCCTCGGCCGACGTCGAGTTTCGGATGATCGCGAACGCCGACCACATCTTTCGGGCGCTCGATGCGGGCTCGCCCCTGGCCGACACCGTGATCGAACTCACTGCCAGCTGGTTCGCCCACCGCCTGGGCGCCTGACGGCGGCGACGGAGGTAAACTGGCGGCTGGAACAGACCCTGCTCACTAGCGAAGGATGCCTCGGTGACCACTCAGACGCACGATTTGATGACACCCGAGACGAACGTGCAGCGCATCATGTGGACAGGTACCGCCTGGTTCGGCGTCGCCGTCGGCGCCTCGGCGATCACGCTCGCCCTGCTGCTCTCGTCGGGCTGGCGCCCGGCGATTCTGCCCATCGGCATGAAGGTGCTGTGGTGGATCGGGTCGGGCCTCGTCGCCCTCAGCATCGGCCTGATCGGCTGGTCGGGTTGCCCCATTCTCGAGGTCAACGTTCCGGTCGCCGACCGCAACAAGACGCGCACGATGCAACTGGGCACCCTGCTGTTCATCGTGGGCGGCTGCGCCGCGATGCTCGCCGTTCTGCTCGGGCCGGCCACCTAGGGCGGCACCCCGGCGCTGTTCTTCCGGCGTTCACGTTCTGTTCGCCGGCCGGGGGCACAGTGGAAGCTGTCTGAGAAGACTGACATCCACTGCTCCCGAAGGACTCCCATGCCCAGATTCTGGCGACCATCGACGGTTGCGCTCACCACACTCGCACTGGCGGTGCCCCTGCTTGCCGCCGTGGCACCTTCGGCCACCGCATCTGCGAGCGCCGCCGCACTGCCCACCCTCGTCGTGAACGAGGTCGACGCGAGCGGAGTGCCGCAAGACTGGATCGAGCTGAAGAACGTGGGTGCGGCATCCGTCGACGCCTCGGGCCTCATTCTCAAAGACGACAAAGACGACGACCGTTTCGACATTCCGGCCGGAACCGTCATCGCCGCCGGCGGCTACGCCACGTTCGACGTGGCCGGCTCGTTCGACGGCGCCTTCGGCCTGGGCAAGGGTGGTGATTCGGCCCGCCTGTTCCTCAGCGACAACACCACGCTCGTCGACGGCTTCACCTGGTCGAGCGACGCCGCGCCGGCGACGTGGGGCCGCTGCCCCGACGGCACCGGAGCCTTCGCCGTCACCAACGCCGGCACGAAGGGCGCCGCGAACGACTGCGTCACCGCTCCGCCGACGACACCGCCCACCACTCCCCCGACGGTGACGGATGCCCTGGCCTGGCCGGGCGGCGCTGATGTCAGCACGGCGAGCGTCAAAGACTTCTTCGGCAGCAACCTGAGCGGGCTGAACTACCAGCTCGGCGCCGGCGGCAGCCCCGACACGCTCTGGGCCGTGCAGAACGGCCCTGGCACGCTGTACCGCCTGCAGCAGAGCGGCACCGACTGGGTGCCCGCCACCGACGACGGCTGGGGCGCCGGCAAGGCGCTGCACTACGCCGACGGCACCGGCGACGTCGACGCCGAGGGTGTTGCCGTCACCGACACCGGCGTGTTCGTCTCGTCAGAGCGCGACAACGACCAGAACGATGTGAGCCGCCCTGCCGTGCTGCGCTACGACACCGGCGCCTCCGGCACCGAGCTCTCGGCCGCCATCGAGTGGAACCTCGCGGCAGACCTTCCGGCGGTCGGGGCGAACCTCGGTCTCGAGGGCATCACCTTCGTGCCCGACTCGTTTCTCGTGGCAGAGAAGTTCGTCGACGAGAAGACCGGCAGCGCCTACGACCCGGCGCGGTACGCGAACCACGGCGACGGGCTCTACTTCGTCGGGCTCGAGGGCACCGGCTCGGTGTACGCCTACGCGCTCGATCAGACCGACGGCTCGACGTTCACCCGCGTCGCGACCATCGCGAGCGGGTTCCCCTCCATCATGGAGGTGCAGTACGACCCCGAGAAGCGGGCGCTCTGGGCCGTCTGCGACAACACCTGCGGGGGTCAGTTCGCGCTGCTCGACGTGGCCCAGTCGGGCGCCGACGCCGGCCACTTCGCCGTGACGACCGTCTACAACCGCCCCGCCGGGCTCGGCGACTTCAACAACGAGGGCTTCGTCACCGCCCCGCAGGCGCTCTGCGCCGACGGCGTCAAGCCGGTGTTCTGGGCCGACGACGACGAAGACGACGGCTACTCGCTGCGACAGGGCACGATCGACTGCACCGCGGCGGCCGTCACCCCGACCGACCCGACTGCCACACCGACACCCAGCACGCCGGCGGCCCCCGCGGCCGGCGCCGCAGCCGGCGGCAGCGGCTCGGGCACGAGCACCGGCACCGGCGCCCTGGCCTCCACCGGCTCGGAGCCCCTGCTGCCCGCGGGCGTGGGCGTGCTGGTGCTGCTGACGGGAGCCCTGGTGCTGACCGTCACGCGCCGGCGCAGGCGCGCCTGAGCGACGGCCGCCCGGTGAGGGGTGCGGGTGCCCGGGCATCCGCACCCCTCACCGATACCATGGCTGAGTGTGGGCGACGGGGTGCCCCGGGGAGGGGTACGACATGACCGAAGCGACGACGGATGCCCGCCTGCGTGCCGCTCGCACCTGGTTCGGTGCCATCGCCGTCGTCGTGGCCTTCGCGCTCGTGGTTCAGCTCATCCTGATCTTCACCGGCGGCCAAGACGCCAACTCGGGCTCGAGCGGATCGGGCGAGAGCCTCGGCACCCGCCTCGGTCGGCTGTTCAGCTTCTTCACCATCCAGAGCAACCTGTTCGTGCTTGGCACGTCGATCGTGCTGGCCCTGCGCCCCGCCCGCGACGGCCGCGTCTGGCGCGTGCTGCGGCTCGACGCGCTGCTCGGCATCATCATCACCGGCCTCGTCTACGAGACCGTGCTCGCGCCGCTAGTGCACCTCACCGGGTGGGCGTTCGTGGCGACGATCTGCTTCCACTACATCTCACCCTGGGCGACGCTGATCGGCTGGCTGCTCTTCGGGCCGCGGCCGCGCATACCGTGGAGCACCACCGCGTGGGCCTTCGTCTGGCCGGTGCTGTGGCTCGTCTACACGTTCGCGCACGGGGCCGTCAGCGGCTGGTACCCGTACCCGTTCCTCGACGTCACCACGATCGGCCTCGGCGACTCGCTTCGCAACTCCGCGGTCATCCTCGTCATCGGCATCGTGATCACGGTGCTGCTGACCGTCGCAGATCACCGGCTGCCCGCGACACCCCGCCCGGCGCCGCCCCCTCAGGCCTCGCCCCAGGAGCCGAGGCCCGCCGCGGCGTCGTAGGTCGCCTGCAGAAACGAGAGCACCAGCGCGTCGGGATCGTCGGCCGCCCTTGCCACCTCGTAGGGCAGCAGAAACTCGCCGTACTCTGCGCTGAAGAACGCGCCCGCCGGCATCGGCGCGTCGGCGAAGCCCTCGGGCGACGGATAGGCGTACGAGTAGAACGCGCCCTCGGCGCCGCCGCCCGGCCAGAATCCGGCGCTGCTGATCTCGTGCGAATAACCCTCGACCATCACGCGGGCGGGGCAGTTCGGCACGCCACCGGGATGCTCGGGTGCGGGGCGTCCGGAGAAGCGGGTGACCGCCAGGTCCATCGCTCCCCAGAAGAAGTGCACGGGACTGACCTTGCCGGTGAACTGCGCACGGAACCGCCCCAGAACCCGGTCGGCCTGAATGAGCTGCAGCCAGAACGCGTGGATGCTCGCGCGGTCATATGACGCGTGAACAGTGTCGTCGGCGAACGGAATCGCCTCAGCGACCTCGTTGGGCACCGGGTGGATGTTCGCTTCGACGCCGACGCGCCGCAGGGCATCCTGAACCTCGCCGAAGAAGGTCGCGACCGTCATCGGGCGAAGCGCCACCACCTGGCGACCGCCGGCGCTGTGCCGAACGACGAACTCGTGGTCGACGAGGTCGAACTCCATGTCGAACACGTCGACCCCGTGCGGAATGGCGCCGGTGGTGAGGCCCCTGGCACTGACGTAGAGCGGCACCTGCCACCAGTGGTTCACCATCGGCGCGAACGCCATGCGGATCTTGCCGACGATCTGAGTGAACATGTGGAAGGTCGAGCGGGTGTCTGGCCACTGGTCGACGGCCAGCGCGGGCCACGCCTTCGGTTCGCGGGTCATGAGCACCAGCGTAGACGTGGGCGCCAGCGTTGAGCAGTACCCGCTGCGCCCTCGCAGCGCAACGGGGGGCGCCAGCCGGTGGGTGAGCGTAGGTTCGGCACATGACCACTTCAGACGACAAGCCCGACGCCACCCTGACCGGCAACACCGATCGCGACACCGACTCGAGCGCGCCCGCCAGCACCGACAGCGACGCCGGTGCCAGCACCGACCCGAACGCCTCCGACCCCTTCCACGATTTCAGCGTGCCGCAGGACGCCGACTTCACGTCGACCGAGACCGAGGAGCCCGACGACACCGACGGGCAGTAGGAGGCCTGGAGCTGTCGCGCGGCCCACTGGCGCGCTTCGCACGCGTGCGCTGTGACAGGGTGGTCACGTGACCGGTGCAGCGGAGTGGGCGTTCCTTCTGAGCGCCGGGCTCGTCGCGGGCGTCATCGGAACGGCGGGCGGCATCACGTCGCTCGTGGCGTATCCGGCGCTGCTCGCGGTGGGCATTCCGCCCCTCGCGGCCAACGTCACCAACTCCGTCGCCCTGCTCGGCAGCGGGTTCGGCTCGGCCCTGCGCGCCGGGCCGGATGTGACGGGGCACTCGCGCACCATCCGAACCTGGCTGCCGCCCACCGTCGTGTTCTCGCTGGCCGGGGCCGTGCTGCTGGTCGTGACGCCGAGCGACGTGTTCGACCGTGTCGTGCCGTTTCTCGTGGCCGCCGGGTCGGTCATCCTGCTGCTGCAGCCCGCCATCTCACGCTGGCAGCAGCGCGGCGGCACCCGGCTCAGCCGAACCACCATCGGCGCCTCGGGTGCCGGCGTCGCCCTGTACAACGGCTACTTCGGCGCCGGATCGGGCATTCTGTTGATCGCCCTGCTGCTGCTCAGCACCGAGCCGGTGCTGCACCGCGCCAACGCCCTGAAGAACGTGATTCTCGTCGTCGCCGACATTCTGCCGGCCGTGCTGTTCGCCGTGCTCGGCACGGTGGTGTGGCACTCGGTGTGGCCGCTCGCCATTGGTGCCGTCGCGGGCGGACTGATCGGCCCGAGCGTCGCCCGTCGGGTGCCTGCCGCGATTCTGCGCTGGTGCATCGCGGCATGCGGGTTCGCCCTCGCGGCGTGGCTGTTCGTGAGCTACTGAGGCCCGCGACGGCGGCGCCGAAGCACCGACACGCTCAGCCCGTCTTCGGCTTAGCATCACGCCCAGGGCAGCGCCCAGGGCAGCGAGCCACAGCCCGGCGACCACCGGAATCGACAGCACGCCGATGGCGTCGGCCATGGTGGCCACCGGGTTCGCGAACCCGATTCGCGCGACCAGCCAGCCGACGGCGGCGACCGCGGTGGCCACGGCCGCCATCGCCCGCAGCACGGAGTAGCGCCGTGTGCGCGTACGTGACAGCACGATGAGCGGCGGCAGCACGAGGGCGACGACCGCGAGCTGCATCGCCTCGATGCCGAGGTTGAAGCCGAGCAGCGATAGCGCGAGCCTCACGCCGGTCAGGTCGAGTTCGCGCAGCGTCTCCGAGAAGGCCAGCCCGTGAACGAGGCCGAACAGCCCGGCGATCAGCACCTCCCTGCCCGCGAAGATCGGCCTCAGTGCATGCACGGCCGCGACGAGGATGCTCGCGGCGATCAGCACCTCGATGAGCCCCGCCGGCACGGGCAGCCCCATCGCGCCGAGCGCTAGCGTGATCGAGTGCCCCACCGTGAAGGCCAGCGTGATCGACGCGATGCGGCGCACCGCCGTCTTCACCGGGGCGACGGATGCCCATCGGCGGCCGCGCGCGACGAGGGGCGCGGGCAGCAGCAGCGTGAGCAGGAACAGCTGGTGATCGGTGCCCTGCTGAATGTGCTGCACCCCGAGCGTCACCATGCCGGCGAAGCCGCTCCAGAGACTCGCGTCGCCCAGGTCGACGTGCAGCGACGGCACCGTGTCGGTGACCGTGTCGAGCCTGATCGTGCCGATCTCGCGAGCGCCGCCGAGGTCGCCTCCGGCCCAGTCTGAGCGCACCGTCACGAGCACGACGTGCGTCACCTCTCTGTCGACCACGATGTCGTAGCCGAGGTCGAACGAACGCCTCTGGTCGCCGGCCGGCGGTGTCAGCACGAACGTGGTGGTCAGCTGCGCGTACAGGCCGGTCGTCACGGTGTCGCCGGCCTGCGTCACCGTCAGCGCACCGACCGTGACCGCCCAGGCCGAGCCGTCGTCGCTCGTGGGCGCGAAGTGCGCGAGCAGGTAAGCCGTGATCGCAGCAGCGTTCGCGTCGACCGAGGCCTGCGACTCGTCGGCGAGCACGATTCCGCTCGCCGACTCGAGATCGGCGAGCGGAATCGCAACCGCGGCGTCGATGTCGCTCTCGTGCACGTCGAGCTGCACGGTCGACGTGGGCAGCACGTGCGCCGAGGCGGCGGGTGCACCGGCGACGAGCAGCAGCAGTGCCACGGCGAGCGCAGCGACGACGGCGCCGAGCCGGCGCATCAGCTCTGGGTTCCGCCGTAGTCGGTCGTGCGATCGCGCCACACCGAGTGCGGGTGATTGCCCGACAGAACGATGCCGTTCTGCATCGAGAATTCGATCCACACCGACGGCCCGTCGATGCGCACGTAGTCGTTGCGCTGCGTGAGGGCTGTCGTGCCCGAGTAGGCGATGAAGGTGTCGTCGAGCTCGCCCTGGTACCGGGCGAGAACGGCCTGGGCATCCGCGTCGGCGAGATCGTCGACGTACCCTGCGATCGCCGCGAGGGCGAGCTGCTTCTGGGCATCGGTGAAGGTCGAAACCTGCACGCCCTGGCGAGTGGCCGGAAACGCCCAGTCGTTGCCGGGGCCGAGCTCGAGGTCGCTGTAGACGTCGCTGAGCTTCGCCGTGGCCAGCTGGTCGGCGCTGAGGCCCGCGAGCAGCGCCGTGAACGCTGCCTCCTTCACCGCGAGAGGCTGGTTGGTGCGACCGTTCTCGTCGAACGCCGCGTTCGGCTCGATGCCGCGGAACGACGGGGTGGCACCGGCGAGCGTTCCGTCGACGTAGGTGTTGGCGACGGCGAGGTGGTGGCCGCCGAACTGCAGCTCCCACGTGCCGGTGTCGGCGGGTGTGCCGAGAAAGGCGACGTAGAAGTTGGCGCGGCCGTAGGTGCTGCCGCCGCCGTTCGCGGCGAGGTAGTCGTCGGCGTTCAGGTGCTGCTGAATCTCGTCGTAGCCCTCACCCGCACCCGAGCCGGTCGCTGCCGCGAGCAGGGTGTCGAACGCGGCCAGCTGCGCGTCATCGAGGTCGCCGAGACTGAGGCCGATACGTGCGCCGGTGCCGCCGCCCGGCCCGCCGGCACCGCCCATTCCGCCGCTCAGGAGGCCCTGCGGCAGGTTCGACCAGAGCTTCGCGTTGGCGAGCGAGTACTGCTGCAGCAGGGTCGACTGCTGGTCGCTCGACAGGGTCGACTGGAACGCCTGCGCGAGGGCGGCCACGCTGCCGGCCGCCGCGGCACCCGAGGCCGTGGCCGACGGTGTCGCGGTGGCACCGGTCGTGGCCGTGGCGGTCGTCGACGTGGTGCCGGCGTTCGCCGAGCATCCGGCCAGCACGAGCGCGGCGGCCGGGATGCCCGCGAGCAGTGTTCGCCTCGAGAGGGTCGCCGCGGTGAGGGGTGAGGTGGTTTTCGACATACGTGCACCGTAGAGAACCTCACTAATCAATCACTATGCGGCGGCTATGAGGTCACTGTGCGACGCCGGGCGGCCGTCACATAGAGTGGGCGCATGTCGGTCGAGCAACCACCGCGCCGGCCACCGGGCCTCTACGACGTCGCGAAGCGAGCAGGCGTGTCGCACCAGACCGTGTCGCGGGTGCTCAACAATCACCCGAGCATCCGCGAGTCGACGCGCGAGCGTGTGCAACAGGCGATCGACGAGCTGAACTACCGGCCGAACCGTCTCGCCCGCGCCCTGAAGTCGAACCGCTCGCTGCTGCTCGGGGTGCTCTCGGCGTCGAGTTCGCAGTTCGGGCCGTCGGCGTCGATTCGCGCGATCGAGGTCGCAGCCAGAAGCGAGGGCTACTTCGTCATCACCGTGAACGTCGACTCGTCGGTGCAGGCCGAGGTCGAACGCGGCCTCGACAGTCTGCTCGACCACGCCGTCGAGGGCCTGGTGGTGATCGCGCCCGAGCTGCACGTGCTCGAAGCGTTCCAGGCGCTGAACGTGTCAGTGCCGTTCGTCACCCTGCAGTCGACCGCCGACAGCCGCGACAGCGAACTCTCGGTCGACCAGATCGCGGGTGCGCGCGCCGCCACCCGGTACCTCATCGACCTCGGGCATCGGTCGATCGCCCACATCGCGGGGCCCGGCGACTGGTTCTCGGCGCAAGCCAGGGCCCAGGGGTTCGCCGCTGAGATGAGCGCGGCCGGGCTCGCGGCGCCGCCGCCCTTCGCGGGCGACTGGTCGGCGGCCTCGGGGTACCGGCGCGGGCTCGAGCTGCTTGGGTCGGGCGCGTTCACGGCAGTGGTCTGCGCCAACGACCAGATGGCCCTCGGGCTGATGCACGCCGCTGACGAGCTCGGGCTCGCCGTGCCCGACGACCTCAGCGTCATCGGGTTCGACGATATGCCCGAAGCGGCATATTTCAGCCCGCCGCTCACGACGATGCGGCAAGACTTCGAGGAGCTCGGCCGCCGGTCGGTCGAACTGCTGTTGCGCAAGCTGAGTGGTACGGCCGAATACCAGCTCTCGATGCAGCCCGAGCTGATCGTGCGGGCCAGCACAGCGCGGGTCGGCACTGCGCGGGTCGGCACGGCGGAAAGCAGCACGGCGGGGTCCAGCACGGAGACCGCCGCGGGGGCTGACTGATCGAGAGGGGCGGCACGGCGCCCATCACGGGGCCTGCCCGGTCACGCGGGTGCACGCCCGGGGCCGCCCGGTCTGCGCCCGACGTCGCGATTTCGCTTTCCGAAGTCGCTCTCGTATGTTAACGTTCACATAGATCGCTGTTCTGCTCCGGATGCACGGCAGCGCCGCCTGAGACGAAGAGGTCGATCATGCCCACCCCCCCTGCCGCCGCCGACGCATCTGTCGCAACCGGGAATGTCGCCGCCGACCGGGCGGCCATCCGCGACGCCATCGCCGACGGCCGAACCTCGCTCGGCATCGAACTGGGCTCCACCCGCATCAAGGCCTGCCTCGTGGGCGACGACCCCGCCACCGCGCTCGCCGTCGGCAGCCACGACTGGGAGAACCAGTTCGTCGATCGCACCTGGACGTACTCGCTCGACACCGTGTGGTCGGGTCTACAAGCCGCCTATGCCGATCTCGCCGCCGACGTCGAGCGACGATACGGCGTGCGCCCGCAGACCTTCGGCGCCATCGGCGTCTCGGCGATGATGCACGGCTACCTCGCGTTCGACGAGAACGACGAGCTGCTCGTGCCGTTCCGCACCTGGCGCAACACCAGCACGGGGGTCGCGGCGGCAGAGCTCAGCGAGGTGCTGGGCGTGAACATTCCGTTGCGCTGGTCGATCGCGCACCTGCACCAGGCGATCGTCGACGACGAGCCACACGTCGCCCAGGTGCGATCGATCACCACGCTGGCCGGGTATGTGCACTGGCGGCTCACCGGCCGCCGCGTCATCGGCGTCGGCGACGCATCGGGCATGTTCCCCATCGACTCGGCGACCTGCGACTACGACGCCCGACTGCTCGACCGCTACGACGAACTCGTCGCCGGGCGCTCCGCGGCCGTGCACCTGGCGGAGCTGTTGCCCGCGGTGCTCGTCGCCGGCGAGGCTGCCGGCACGCTCACCGGCGACGGCGCGATGTTGCTCGACCCGTCGAGCGGGCTGCGGCCGGGCGCGGTGTTCTGCCCGCCCGAGGGCGACGCGGGCACTGGCATGGTGGCGACGGCCTCGGTGGCGCCGCGCACGGGCAACGTGAGCGCGGGTACCAGCATCTTCGCGATGGTCGTGCTCGAACATCCGCTGGCCGGCGTGCACCACGAGCTCGACCTGGTCACCACTCCGGCGGGCGACCCCGTGGCGATGGTGCACTGCAACAACGGGGCCAGCGAACTGGCCGCATGGGCAGGGCTGTTCGGGCGGTTCTCGGCGGCCGCCGGCACGCCGGTCGACGCCGACACGGTGTTCGAGACTCTGCTCGGCGAAGCGCTCGAGGGCGATTCCGACGCGGGCGGCCTGCTCGCGTACAACTACCTGGCCGGCGAACCGATCACCGGTCTCACCGAGGGCCGGCCGCTGGTGGTGCGCTCGCCCGACAGCCGGCTGACGCTCGCCAACTTCATGCGGGCCCAGGTGTACGGCGTCTTCGGCACGCTGGCCCTCGGCATGCAGGTGCTGAACGAGGAGGGCGTCGCCCTCGAGCGGATGTTCGCCCACGGCGGCATCTTCCGCACCGCGGGTGTGGCGCAGCGCTTTCTCGCCGCAGCCCTCGACTCGCCGGTCTCGATCGCCCACTCGGCCTCGGAGGGCGGGGCCTGGGGAATCGCCGTACTCGCCGCCTACACAGCGGCCCTGACGGCCGAACCCGACGACGGGCCGACCCTCGAGGCGTACCTGCGCGACCGGGTGTTCGACCGCGCGAGCTTCGAGACCGTGCATCCCGTCGCCGACGACGTCGCCGGCTTCGCCTCATACCTCGCACGCTACCGGGCGGGCCTCGACATCGAGCGCGCCGCCCAGACCGCCCTGCCCCTGGAAGGAACCCGACCGTGACCGATCTCTCCCCCGACACCGACACCGCCCCCGATGCCACCCCCGACGCCGATGCCGACGCCCTCGAGGCGACCATCGCCCGCGTGCGGGCCGACGTGGCCGCGCTGCACGCCGAGCTCACGAAGTACGGCCTCGTCATCTGGACGGGCGGCAACATCTCGGCCCGCGTGCCCGGCGCCGACCTCTTCGTCATCAAACCGAGCGGTGTGAGCTACGACGAGCTGAGCGCCGAGAACATGATCCTCTGCGACCTCGACGGCACCGTCGTGCCCGGCTCGCCCGGTAGCGACCGCTCGCCCTCGAGCGACACCGCCGCGCACGCCTACGTGTACCGGCACATGTCGCACGTGGGCGGTGTCGTACACACCCACTCGACCTACGCCACCGCGTGGGCGGCGCGCGGCGAGGCGATTCCGTGTGTCATCACCGCCATGGCCGACGAGTTCGGCGGCCCGATACCCGTGGGCCCGTTCGCCATCATCGGCGACGACTCGATCGGCGTGGGCATCGTCGAGACCCTCACCGGCCACCGGTCGCGCGCGGTGCTGATGCAGAACCACGGCGTCTTCACCATCGGAACAGACGCGCGCGACGCCGTGAAGGCGGCCGTGATGACCGAAGACGTCGCCCGCACCGTGCACATCTCCCGCCAGCTCGGCGAGCCCCTGGCCATCCCCGGGGCCGCCATCGATTCCCTGTTCGACCGCTACCAGAACGTCTACGGCCAAGCGCCAGAAGGAGCACTGAAGTGACCCGCATCACCCCCGACCTGGCCTCGTACGAAGTCTGGTTCTTCACCGGCAGCCAGAACCTCTACGGCGATGAGACGCTGCGCCAGGTCGCCGAGCAGTCGCAGCAGATCGCCGCCACCCTGCAGGCCTCGACCGACATTCCGGTCACCGTGGTGTGGAAGCCCGTGCTGAAAGACTCCGAGTCGATTCGGCGTGCCGCCCTCGATGCCAACGCGAACGACAGGGTCGTCGGCCTGATCGCCTGGATGCACACCTTCAGCCCGGCCAAGATGTGGATCGCCGGCCTCGACGCCCTGCAGAAGCCCCTGCTGCACCTGCACACCCAGGCGAACGTCGAGCTGCCCTGGGCCGACATCGACTTCGACTTCATGAACCTGAACCAGGCCGCGCACGGCGACCGCGAGTTCGGCTACATCCAGACTCGGCTCGGTGTGGCGCGCAAGACCGTGGTCGGCCACGCCTCGAACCCTGCGGTCACGGCCTCGATCGGCACCTGGAGCCGCGCGGCAGCGGGCTGGGCCGCGACCCGCAGTCTCAAACTCGCCCGCTTCGGCGACAACATGCGCTACGTCGCCGTCACCGAGGGCGACAAGACCGAGGCCGAGCTGAAGTTCGGGGTTCAGGTCAACACCTGGGGCGTCAACGAGCTGGCCGATGCGGTCGCTCTGGCGACGGATGCCCAGATCGACGCCCTCGTCGCAGAGTACCTCGAGGCGTACGACGTCGCGCCCGAACTGCTGCCCGGGGCCGACCGCCACGAGTCGCTGCGCTACGGCGCCGCCATCGAGATCGGCCTGCGCTCATTTCTCGACGAGGGCGGATTCGGCGCCTTCACCACGAGCTTCGAAGACCTCGGGGCCCTGCGACAGCTGCCGGGGCTGGCCGTTCAGCGCCTGATGGCCGACGGCTACGGCTTCGGCGCCGAGGGTGACTGGAAGACCGCGGTTCTGGTGCACGCCGCGAACGTCATGGGGTCGGGGCTGCCCGGTGGGGCATCCCTCATGGAGGACTACACCTACGACCTGACCCCCGGCAGCGAGCTCATTCTCGGGGCGCACATGCTCGAGGTCTCGCCCTCGCTCACCACGTCGAAGCCCACGCTCGAGATTCACCCGCTCGGCATCGGCGGCCGCGAAGACCCCGTGCGCCTGGTGTTCACCGCCGACTCGGGCCCGGCCGTGGTGGTGGCGATGAGCGACATGCGCGACCGGTTCCGGCTCGTCGCCAACGTGGTCGAGGTCGTTCAGCCGACCTCGCCGCTGCCGAACCTGCCTGTCGGCCGTGCGGTGTGGAAGCCCCAGCCCGACTTCGCGACCAGCGCCGCCGCGTGGCTGACTGCGGGTGCCGCCCACCACACGGTCATGTCGACCGCGCTCGGCATCGAGGCGTTCACCGACTTCGCCGACATCGCGAAGACCGAACTCCTGGTCATCGACGAGGGCACCGAACTGCGGGCGTTCTCGAAAGAGGTGAAGTGGAACCAGGCGTACTACCGCCTGGCACAGGGCCTGTAGGCGGCCTGGCCGGGTGTGTACCTCACCCGGCCCCGCCGATCAAGGGATGCCCGGGGCCGGCCGGCCGGCGCAGGATGACCTCACGAGCGAGCCACATCGACGTGTGGGTGAACAACGTGGGCATCGGCGCGCTCGGTCTGTTCTGGGACATCCCGCTCGACGACCACGCCCGCGTCATCGACGTCAACCTGAAAGGGCTGATCTATGGCGCGCACACGGCTCTGCGGTTGTTCCGGGCGCAGGGCGCGGGCATCCTGATCAATGTCGGGTCGGTCGACAGCGAGGTTCCACTCGCCTACCAAGCCTCGTACGCCGCCTCGAAGGCCGCGGTGCTGAGCCTCGGCCGCTCGCTCAACGAAGAGCTGCGCCTCGTCGGCGACGACGACACCATCTCGGTGGGCACGATTCTGCCGTGGGCCGTCGACACCCCGTGGTGGACCCACGCGGCCAACTACACCGGTCACGAGCCGCGCATGGCCGCGATGGACGACCCCGCCATCGTGATCGAAGCGATCGTCGCCGCCTGCACGAACCCCGTCGATGGCGGCATCCGCGCGCGCATGAAGGCCGAAGACCAGCGCCGCTGACCCGAACGCCGGGCCGCCAACGCCGCTCCGCCGTCAGCGGGGCGTCTCGGCGAACCTCTGAATCGCATCCGGGCTCACCGGCGTGAACAGGTTGACGAGGGTGCCGTCGGTGTCGCGCAGCAACAGCGACCGATTGCCCCACGGCAGCGTGGTCGGCCGGTTGACGAACGTCGTCACCCAGCCGGCCAGCCGCTCGTAGACCGCATCGACGTCGTCGACGAGAAACTCCACGATGAGGCTGCGGTTCGCCCCGGGCTCCGCAGAGCCCGCACCGAACAACGCGACCGTTCGCGTGCTGCCGACAGCGATCGTGGCGCTCGGCGTTCGCACCTCGGCGAAGTCGTCGGTGAGGTGCACGACGGTTCCGCCGGTGAGGCGTTCGTAGAAGGCGGCGAGCGCCGCAACGTTGTCGGTGATGATGCGTACAGACACCAGGTTCATGTCGGTCCTTTCCGAGGATGACCGTCGCAGACGGCCGGTCGGGAGCATCCCGACACTCCATCGTCGCCACCACTCGCGACAGCCCCCTGTCGGTGTTCGGCGGCACCTCGAATGTTCCGGCGTGTGCCGGAGAAGCCGTGTGCCGGACAAGCCGAGTGCCGGAGACGGCCGGGCGTCAGAGCAGTTCGAGCGTGCGCACGTCGCCGTACGGAATGTCGAGGTCTTCGGGTCGCAGCACTCTGGGCGCGGGCACCTCGGCGGTCATCGCGCTCGACGTGATGCGGTCGGTGCGAAAGGCCCGAACGCCCTCGCGAAGGCGGCACCAGCCGATGAGGAACCAGTGCGCCGGCGTTCCCACGTAGCCGAGCGGCTCGACGTCGCGCGTGGTGACCGCCGCCTCTCGGTCGCGGTAGCGCAGGCGAATCACGCGCCCGGCGGCGAGCGCGTCGGCGATCACGGCCGGCACCGACCGGGGCGTCTGCACGTCGTCGAGCAGGTGCACGCGCCCGGCGAGCTCTCGCGCGGAGGCCGCGTCGGCACCGTGCATCGAAGCGAGCACCTTGCGCAGCGCGGCCCTGGCCTGCTGGTCGAACGGGGTGCCGGTCATGCGTTCGAGTGCCACCGCCATCGCCACGGCCTCTGACGGCGTGAGGTTCAGCGGCGGCAGCGTGCGCGCCGCGTCGAGGCAGTATCCGCCGGTGCGCCCCGGCTCGGCCCAGATCGGCGTGCCCGCCTGCTGCAGCGCCCCGATGTCGCGCTCGATCGTGCGCAGGCTCACCTCGAAGTGCTGAGCGAGCCAGCTCCCGCTGCGGGGACGCGGGGCGACCGCCCGCAGCTCTTCGACCAGCGCGTAGAGCCGATCGGTTCTGTTCATACCGACACCCTAGGCCGCTCCTCCGACGCCCGACGCCCGACGCCCGGCGAGCCGAGCGCGGCAGACCGGCGTCACCGGGTCAGCGGTGCTGCGCCCGCCTCACCGGGGCGAACGTGGCCGGGCGCTCGATCCGCAGAAACTCCCTGATCAGGTCGGCGCACAGCTCGGGCTTCTCGACGAGCACACCGTGTGACGCGTGCGGCACGACCGCGAGTTCGCCCTGCGGCAGGGCGCGGTAGAGGGCGATGATGTGCTCGAGCGCCATGTCGTCGTCATCGCCCACGATGATGAGAACGGGCATCCGGATGCCCGCCACCTCATCGAGCGTGAGCGTCGGCCCGAGCTCGTGCGTCCGCCGCAGCTTCGCCAGTACGACCTCGTAGTGCCCGCGCCCGTCGGGTGAGACCTCGGCGTACGCGTCGGCCATGAACGAGGGGACCTCGTCGTCGAGAGTCTCGGCCGGCCAGCCGTCGAGCGAGTACACACCCGATACGAAGACGAGGTGCGACACCAGGTCGGGCCGGCGCAGCGCCACCAGCAGCGCGACGACCGCGCCGTCGCTGTAGCCGAGCAGAACGACCGGCGGGCCGCCGAGGTTCTCGAGCAGCGCGACGGTGTCGTCGGCCATGCCCTCGAACGTCATCTCGCCGGCGTCATCGGGCGTGCGGCCATGACCGCGACGGTCGGGCAGCAGCACCGTGTGGTCGCCCGCGAACTGTGCCGCGATCGCCCCGAGGGCGCGCGAGTCGGTGCCACCCGGATGCAGCATCACGAACCCCGGCCCAGCACCCTGCCGGGTGACGTACAGGCCGCTCGCATCGACCGGCACGTTCAGCCGGCCGCCTCCTCGGCGGCCTCGCCGTGGTCGACGATGTCGCCCTCGGTGAACAGGATGCCCTGGGCGATCTCGCGCCACTTCGGGGTCTTGCGCAGCAGAAACTCGAGCTCCATGCTGAAGTGCTTGAACTCCTCGCCGAGCGAGTCCTCCATGATCGCCCTGGCCTCCTCGTCGGGCTCGACCGAGATGCGCTGCACGTACCAGCCGATCGCCTCCGCCTCCTCGCTGAGTCCGGCGCACATGCGCGCGAACGTGCGTGTCTCGGCGCTGAGTTCTTCGGGCGGTTCGTGATACTGGTCTGTCGCCATGGGATCTGCCTTTCGGTTCGCCCTCAGTCGACCACATCGGCGTCGCCGCGGGAACCCCCTTGCCGCGGCACCTCGGCCCGCATCACCCAGCGCCATTTCGCGATGCGGCGCACCCGCGTGAAGCCGAACTGCTCGTAGAGGCTCTCTGGCCCGGTCTGGAAGTACGCTCCGCGCTGCGGCGCGCGCCCCTCGGCCTGCTCGGGGTACGCCTCGACGAGCCCGCCCCCGGCGGCGCCGATCTCAGCGAGCGCCGCCGCCACGGCCGCACGGGCGACCCCCCGGCCGCGAAAGCCGTTGCCCGTGAAGATGCAGCCGATGCGCCAGTCGGGCAGAACGTCGAGTTCTTTCTCGTACGTCTTCGCGTTCTTGATGCGCGGCAGCTCGGGGGGCGGCCCGAACTGGCACCAGCCCGCGCAGCGCTCGTCGTCGTAGACGAGCACCTGGTGCACGCTGCCCTCCTGCACGTGCGCGAGCTTGGCCTCGCGGTTGGCCTGGCGACTGGGCGGGTCGGCGAATCCCTCGACGTGAAAACCCATGCACCAGCATCCGCCCCACACCCCGTTGTTGGCCTCGACCAGCCCCGCGAAGTCGTTCCACGTCGCCGGGGTCAGAAGTCGGGTCGTGAACACCGCTATTCGCCCGTCGCCACCGGTGCAGGCTCGTCGACGATGGCCACGAAGCGGCTGCCGATGCCGTCGATCTCGCGGCGCACCAGCCCGGCCGACGCGCGTGGCAGGTCGGCCGGCGAGTGGCTGTCGCAGCTCACGTAGGTGAACGCGGGCCACCACTTCTTCGGGCGCACCGCCTCGGAGTAGCCGCAGACCCAGCACGACAGCTGCACCCACACCGGCTTCTTACCCGTGCGGTTCGCCCGCGACTGCACGAGCCACGCCGGCGGATCGGCATCGATCGCCACGATGTCGGCCTCGCTGAGCCGCGCGGGGATGCCGTGCCGCTGCGCCATCTCGAGCGGAATGTCGAGCCTCAGGGCCGCTTCTCGTCGTGTGATCATCGTGCTACGAGGGTAACAGCGCCGCCGCGCGCCGGGTTAGAGTGACGCCTGTGTTCGCATGGTTCGAGGGTCGCCCGAGGGTCACTGACGTGCTGCTCGGTGCCGTGGCGCTGGTGCTCTTCGGCACGGCCGACCTGGTGCGCGACGGCGTGACTGCCGCGCTCATCACGATCATCTTCGCGGTCGCCATCGTGTTCTGGCGACGGATGCCCGGGCTGGGGCTCGCGATCGCCTGGGTCGGGGCGCTGGTGCAGATCGCGACCGTCGACGGGCTGCTGGTCGGCGACCTGCTCATTCTCGGGGTGGTCTTCGCCACCGGGCTCTCGGGCAGCAGAACGGTGCGGTGGTCGGGACTCGTCTCGAGCATCGCCGGCGGCGGGGTCGCCGGCACCCGCCTGATCCTCTACGCACCCGCGTACGGCGACGGCGCGCTGGTACCGACCGACCCGCTCTATCGCGGCGTCTACTTCGTCGTCGTGAGCGGCGTCATCGCGGCGGCACTCGCCCTGTTCTGGACCCTCGGCGTGATCGTGCGCAGCCGGAGCGCCACCGCGGCGGCGCGTTCCGAGCGCGAGCGCGAGCGCATCGTCGCCGAGGCCACCCTCACCCAGGAGCGCGAGCGCGCTCTGCTCAGTCGTGAGATGCACGACCTCGTCGGGCATGCGCTCGCCGTGGTCATCGCCCAGTCAGACGGCGCCCGCTACGCCAAGCTCACCGACCCGAACGCCGAGACCGCCGCGCTCGAGACCATCAACCGCACCGCACGCTCGGCGCTCGACGACGTGCACGAGCTGCTGCAGGTGCTGCGCGAGCCGTCGGGCGGCAGTCGGGCGACTCCTGGCGCCGCCGACTTCGAGTCTCTGGTGGCGAGCGTTCGGGATGCCGGACTCACCGTGACGCTGACCGAGTCGCCCGGCCGGCTGCCCATGTCGGCGGCCCACGAACTGGCCCTCTACCGTGTGCTGCAGGAGTCGCTGACCAACGCCATCAAACACGGCGGCCGCGGCACCGAGGTCGACGTGACCCTCGACTGGCAGAGCGACGCCGTCGCCTTCCGGGTGCTCACCACCGAACCGGCCGCACTCACCGTGCCGGCCCGCCGCACCGAGCTCGGCCAGGGCCTGGTCGGCATGCACGAACGCATGCGGCTGCTCGGCGGCACCGTGCACACCGGCGTTCGCACCGTCGGCGGCACGGGCCACCTCGTGGAGGGACGACTGCCGTTCACCCCTGCGGAGGGCGATCGGTGAGCGCGGCATCCCGGGCCGCAGAGGCGCCGATCACGATCGGCCTGGCCGACGACCAGCCGCTGTTCAGGGCCGGCATCGCCATGGTCGTCGACTCTCAGCCCGACCTCACCGTCGTGTGGCAGGCATCTGACGGGGTCGAGGCCGTCGAACGCTGCGCGACTTCGCCCGTCGACGTGGTGCTGATGGATCTCGAGATGTCGCGCATGGGCGGTGTCGAGGCCATTACCCGCGTCATGGCCGCCGGCGGGCATCCGCCCCGGTTCATCGTGCTGACGACGTTCGACCTCGATGACACCACCTTCAGGGCGGTGAACGCCGGGGCGAGCGGCTTTCTGCTCAAGACGACCGACCCGGAGTTCTTGCTCGCCGCCATTCGCACAGTGCATGCGGGCAGCGCAGTGCTTGCACCGAGCGCCACGGCGAACCTCGTGCGGCGGTTCGCCGGCCACAGCGCGGCGCGTGCACCGGGCGACGTGCTTTCGGCGCTGACCCCGCGCGAGCGCGATCTGTTCGCGGCCGTCGCGACCGGCCTGAGCAATGCCGAGATCGCCGCATCGCTGCACCTGAGCGATGCCACCGTGAAGACCCATGTGAGCCGCATTCTCGGCAAGCTCGAGCTGCGCGACCGGGTGCAGCTGGTCATCTTCGCCTACCAGAACGGGCTGATCTCCTGACGCGGCCGACACCGTACTCGCGACGACGCGCAGACGGCCGTGGCGGTGACCGGCGAGTGTGAGATTCTAAGGGCATGGACGCCCACGAGATCCGCAACTCGTTTCTGCAGTACCTCGAGAGCAGGGGCCACACGGTCATCCCACCCGCCGACCTCGTTCCCGCAGACACGAGCACACTCTTCACCGGCAGCGGCATGCAGGCCCTGCTGCCGTACCTGCTGGGCGAGCCGCATCCCGACGGCGTACGCCTCACCGACAGCCAGCCGTGTGTGCGCGCCCAAGACATCGAAGACGTCGGTGACAACCGGCACACCACCTTCTTCGAGATGCTCGGCAACTGGAGCCTCGGCGACTATTTCAAAGAGCAGCAGATCAGGCAGTTCTTCGAGTTTCTGGTCGACATCGTCGGCCTCGACCCCGAGCGGCTGTCGGTGACCTGCTTCCTCGGCGACGAGGCCTACGGTATTCCGCGCGACGACGAGGCCGCACGCATCTGGCAGGCCGTCTTCGCCGAGCGCGGCATCGAGGCCGGCATCGTGGCGATCGGCAGCCAGGCCGACGGGGATGCCCGGGGCGTTCACGCGGGCGAGCGCATCTTCTTCTACGACGGCGGTGAGAATTGGTGGTCGCGCGGCGGCTCGCTCGTCGGCACACCCATTGGCGACCCCTGCGGGCCCGACAGTGAGGTGTTCTACGACTTCGGAGCCGAGCACCACGACCCGGCCTACGGCAGGGCGCACCCGGCCAGTGACAGCGGCCAGTACATGGAGATCGGCAACCAGGTCTTCATGCAGTACCGGCGGCTCGCCGACGGCTCGTTCGAGCCCCTGGCTCGCCGCAACGTCGACTTCGGAGGCGGGTTGGAGCGCATTGCGGCGGCCGCCATCCACTCGTCTGATGTGTTTCGCATCAGCCTGCTCTGGCCCATCGTCGAGAAGCTGCAGCAGCTCACCGGGCGCAGCTACGACGACGAGACCACCTCGATGCGCATCATCGTCGACCACCTGCGCGGTGCGACGTTTCTGGCCGTCGACGGCGTGCGCCCCTCGAACAAAGAGCAGGGCTACGTGATGCGCCGCCTGCTGCGTCGGGCCATCCGGTTCGCGCTGTCGCTGGGGTTGAACGAGAACTTCTTCGGCGAGATCGTTCCGGTGATCGCCGACCTCTACGCCGACGACTACCCCGAGGTGCGCGAGCGCCGCGCCGAGGTCATCGAGGTGCTGGTCAGAGAGGAGCGGGCCTTCCGGCGCACGCTCGCCGCCGGCCTCGCTGCGGTCGCCGGCTTCGCCGGGCAGACGATGACGGGGCACGACGTGTTCGTGCTCTCAGACACGAGCGGTTTTCCTAAAGAACTGAGCGTCGAAGAGGCGCTGCGCCTCGGCATCGACGTGTACCCCGACTGGCGGGCCGACTTCGACGCGGCTCTCGAACAGCAGCGGGCCCGCTCCCGCGCGGCAACCCGGCTCGGCGCGGCGGGCCTTCCGGGTGGCGCGGGTGCATGACCGCGTCATCTTCTGCGCGGCAGAGCGGGGCGTGATGTTCCGAAAAGCGCAGTGATATGAGAATATGAATGCGGATTCGTTACCGAAACGCGTCTTTTTATGCGAAATGAGTAGAAGTGCAGCACTTAGAGCGTGACGTCGTCATCGTCGGGGCGGGGGCGACCGGGCTGACCGCCGCCGTTCAGTTGCAGCGGAGCGGCCTGTCGGTCATTGTGCTCGAGGCGCGCGACCGCGTCGGCGGGCGGCTCTGGACAGACCGCATCGACGGCCAGCTCTACGAGATCGGCGGCCAGTGGGTCTCGCCCGACCAGACGGCGCTGCTCGAGACCCTCGACGAGCTGAACCTGCAGACCTACGAGCGCTACCGCGACGGTGACAGCGTGTACATCGGCGCCGACGGCGTTGCCAGGCGCTTCACGGGCGACATCTTTCCGGCGAGCGAGCACACGAAGGCCGAGATCGAGCGCCTGATCGTGACGCTCGACGCCCTGGTGGCCGAGATCGACCCGGCGGCGCCGTGGAAGCACCCCCACGCAGCCGAGTTCGACCACGTCTCGTTCCGCTCGTGGCTCGAACAGCAGAGCGACGACGCCGAAGCGCGGGAGAACATCGCCCTGTTCATCGCCGACGCCATGCTCACCAAGCCCGCGCACTCCTTCTCGTTGCTGCAGGCGCTGCTCATGGCGGCGAGCGCCGGCAGCTTCAGTCACCTCGTCGACGCCGACTTCATCCTCGACAGGCGGGTGATCGGGGGCCTGCAGCAGGTTCCGCTGACCCTCGCCGGGCAGCTGTCGCCAGACGACCTGCGACTCGGGCAGCCCGTGCGCCGCATCCGCTGGTCGAACGCGGCCCTGCCCGACGATGCCGTCGAGGGCGAGCCGGTCGAGGTGGTGACCGACGACCTCACGGTGACCGCACGCCGGGTGATCGTGGCGGTGCCGCCGAACCTGCAGAACCGCATCGAGTACGCCCCCCCTCTGCCCCGCCTGCGCCAGCAGTCTCAGCAGCACCAGTCGCTCGGCCTGGTGATCAAGGTGCACGCCAGCTACGAGACCCCGTTCTGGCGCGAAGACGGCCTGTCGGCCACCGCCTTCAGCCCGTACCAGGTCGTGCACGAGGCCTACGACAACACGAACTTCGGCGAGACGCGCGGCACGCTGGTGGGCTTCGTCTCAGACGAGAAGGCCGACAGACTGCTCGCGCTGCCGGCCGCCGAGCGCAGGCAGCGCATCTTGAGCTCGCTCGCCGCCTACTACGGTGAGCGGGCACTCGACCCGGTCGTCTACTTCGAGAGCGACTGGGCGGCCGAGGAGTGGACGCAGGGAGCCTACGCCGCGAGCTTCGACCTCGGTGGGCTCACGCGGTACGGCGCGCTGCAGCTCGAGCCCGTCGGGCCGCTGCGATTCGGCTCGAGTGACGTCGCCGCCGAGGGGTACCAGCACGTCGACGGCGCCATCCGCGTCGGCCGTCGGCTGGCAGAAGAGACCGTGGCGAGCCTTCGCCATGTGAACGAGGAGGTTTCAGTATGAGTGTGTATGCCGTCGTCAATCCCGCCACCGGCGAGACCCTGAAGGAGTACGCCACGGCCACCGACGCCGAGCTCGCAGACGCGCTCGCGTCGACCTCGTCGGCGTTCGAGAGCTGGCTGCGCCGGGTGAGCGTGGCCGAACGTGCCGCGCTGATCGCGAAGGTGGCGCAGCTGCACACCGAGCGGCGCGACGAGCTGGCCGGGATCGTGGTGCGCGAGATGGGCAAACCGCTCGACCAGGCCCTCGGCGAGGTCGACTTCGCCGCCGCGATCTACCAGTACTACGTCGACAACGGCGAGCAGTATCTCGCCGACGAGCCGATCGAGCTCGAGGAGGGCACCGGTTCGGCCATCGTCAGGCGCCAGGGTCTCGGCGTGCTGCTCGGCATCATGCCGTGGAACTTTCCGTACTACCAGGTGGCCCGCTTCGCCGGCCCGAACATCGTCGTCGGCAACGCCATCCTGCTGAAGCACGCCCCGCAGTGCCCCGAGTCGGCTCTCGCGATCGCCGCGATCTTCACCGAGGCCGCCGCCGCGGTGGGCGCGCCCGACGGCGTCTACGCGAACATCTTCGCCAGCAACGACCAGATCGCGACGGTCATCGCCGACCCGCGCGTGCAGGGCGTATCGGTCACCGGGTCTGAGCGTGCCGGTTCTGCCGTCGCCGAGATCGCCGGTCGGCACCTCAAGAAGGTGGTGCTCGAGATGGGTGGCTCAGACCCGTTCATCCTGCTCTCGACCGACGACATCGACAGCGCGGTTCAGGATGCCGTGAACGCCCGTCTCGACAACAACGGGCAGTCGTGCAACGCCGCCAAGCGCTTCGTGGTGATCGACGGCCTCTACGACGAGTTCGCCGAGAAGTTCACCGCCGCGTTCACCGCCGCCCAGCCCGCCGACCCGCTGGCCGACGGTACGCTGCTCGGCCCGCTCTCGTCGGATGCCGCCACCGACCGTCTCGCCGAACAGGTCGAACGCGCTGAGCAGCAGGGCGCCACCGTGCTGGCCGCCGGCACCCGCTCGGGCAACTACTTCGGCCCGACCGTGCTCGCCGACGTGTCACCGCAGATGGACGCGTACCACGAGGAGTTCTTCGGCCCCGTGGCCACCCTCTACCGGGTCGCGACAGAAGACGAGGCGGTGCGTCTCGCGAACGACACGCCCTTCGGGCTCGGCTCGTACGTCTACACGACCGACCCCAACCAGGCGCTGCGCGTGGCCGACGCCATCGACGCCGGCATGGTGTGGATCAACCTCGTGCTCGGCGACGCCGCCGAGCTGCCCTTCGGCGGGGTCAAGCGCTCGGGCTCGGGCCGCGAGCTCGGGCGCTTCGCGCTCGACGAGTTCGTCAACAAGAAACTCATCCGTATCGCCTAGGCGCGCGGGGTGCCGGCGATGATCGGCGCGTAGTTCCCCTTCTTCCACAGCTCCCAGTCCCAGCACCTCAGGAACGCCTCACCACTCGACCGGCCGTTGTCGTAGAGGGTCGCCTTGTCGGCCGCGGTCAGGTCGAACTGGGTGGCCGAGTATCCGGTGGTGTCGACGAAGACGGTGCGCGACGCGAAGGCGGGGTTCGAGATGTAGGCGCGGTCGTGCGCGCCCAGCAGGGTGCGCAGCACCGAGACCGCGAACTTCAGAATCGAGTTCGTCACATTGTCTTCATCGGCGACCGCCGTCTCGCGCGCCGACAGCTTCACCCCGATCGTCGGCCAGCGGGAGTTCTCAGGGTCGGGCCGATCGAAGATGTCGATGGGGTAGTTCGAGAGCAGGCCGCCGTCGACGATCATCGCCGACCCCTTCGCGCGGGCGAACGAGAATGGGCGGAAGAAGAAGGGAATCGAGGCCGAAGCCGTCACGGCGTCGGCGACGAGCCGGTCGTCGGGGTCGACGCCGTACTCGGGCGCGAACGCCCACGGAATGCGGCGCATCTTGCCGGCCGACACGTCGGAGACCATCACGACCAGCCGGTACCGCTGCTCGGGTGGCAGCGCGCTGCCCGGATCGTCCTGCTTGAGGTCGGCCCAGGTGACCACGCCCTTCGCCTTCAGCTTGTCGGCGATCCACGAGTGCATGAAAGCGGTGCGGTACATGCCCCGGCGGAACACGAGCCCGATGATCGACCCGGCCTTCTTGGTGCCGGCGGTCATCCGGAACGCCTTGGGCAGGTCTTCGAAGAGAATGAAGTCGAGTTCATCCATCACCACCTTGAGCTCGTCGGTGGTGTACCCCGCGGCGAGCAGGGCCGCGACGATGGCCCCGGCCGAGGTTCCGGCGTAGCGCTTGAAGACGTAGGGGTCGTCGCCCGCCTGCAGCGCGGCGACCGCGCCGACCAGCCCGGAGCCCTTCACGCCCCCACCCTCGAGCACCAGATCTGCAAACGGCATGTGGCTCCCCCGCCTTCGTCGGCGACACCGGTCGCGACGCCCGCGCGTCGCAGCATCCGTTATACCCCCCTGCGGCGACCCGGTCCAGTCGCTCCAACCGACCCACCCCACGACAGACGCGGTTGCTGGCGCACATCCGGTCGGTAATGGTGCCAGCGAACTGGCGTTCTGACCGGGTCTCGCAGGGTCCCGCCGTGGCTCCGCTCAGACGAGCGGGTCGTCGCGATCGACGGTGCGCCGCGAGACCTGGTCACCGCTGACGGGATCGACGCCCGACCGCGTGGTCATGGTCGTCTGGCGCCGCCTCGTGATGAGCACGATGCCGAGGATGATGCCCACGACCCCGGCAGCCATGAGGATGTAGCCGACGAGGTGCAGGTCGATCCACGACACCTGGATGTCGAGCGCGAACGCCAGAATGGCCCCTACGACGAACAAGAAGATTCCTGATCCGAGACTCATGCTCTGTTCTCTCTCTGTTGGTTCGGCGCACTGTTGGTTCAGCGCGTTGTTGGTTCAGCGCGAACGGGTCTGGCGGCGCGGTCAGACGCGGCGGTTGCCGGTGATGAAACGCAGCAGGAAGACGATGAGCGCGATGACCAGTAGAACGACACCGACCCAGATGAGGAAGTTCAGGGTGTGTGCGATGCCTCCGGTGATCAACAGGATGATGGCGATGATGGCGATGATCGCGACGAGGATGTTCATGGGGCCTACCTTTTCTCAGTCTGCTCGCCGAGTGCGAGCCTGAAATCGACTCACGGGTGAGAGTCAAGCGATGCTAACAACTAGTTCAGTGATCTAGCAATTGCTTGACAAACACGACGGCGCTGTGCCACGCGTGACTAACTGGAGGAACCGATCGAGTCGACCGTCTGGCGCATCAGCGTCAGAAACCGGGCGACCGTGCGAGCCTCGTCGACGGTCAGGGTCTGGATGGCCGTGGCCATGCTGTTCTGAGCAACGGCGAGCATGGGGCCGGTGTCACCCTCTGCCGCAGGGGTCGGCACGATCTCGCTCGACCGCCGATCCGCGAGGTTCTCGCGGCGCTCGACGAACCCGCCCGACTCGAGCCGCCTGAGCAAGACGGTGGTCGAAGCGCTCGAGATGCCGAGGTATCTCGTGACGTCTTTCGAGGCCACAGGATGCCCGGCGGCCCTCTGGTCGAGAATGAACCGCAGCGCCAGAAGGTCGTTCTCGCCGAGCCCCATCGCCGTGCCCGTGCGGCGCCGCATAGCCGCTTCGGCCGCACGATACATGTGCAGCGCCTCGAGCACATTCGCTTCGTCGTGCGCGTCGGCTGCAGCTGGGTTAGAGTCTGCTCTGACGAGATCGCTGAAGTCGAATGTGCCAGTCACGACCTCTAGTCTCCGTCACGATTCGCTAGTTTGCCTAGCGAATCGGCGCATACCCAGCTACCGACACGATTCCCCGCGCCAGAGAGGAAGCCATGGCGTCTGACGATGGCGACCCCGTCGGCACGAACCTCGCGGGGCGGTATGCGATCACCTCACGCATCGGCTCCGGCGGCATGTCGACGGTCTACGAAGCGCTCGACAGCCAGCTCGGCCGCAGGGTCGCCGTCAAGATCTTCCATTCGGGCGAGGCCCGCGACGACCAGCGCCGACGAAGCGAGGTCGACGTACTCGCCAGGCTGAACCATCCGAACCTGGTCACGATGTACGACGCCCACCTGGCCTCGGCTGACTCGGCCGCGTCGAGCTTCGTCGTGATGGAACTCGTCGACGGGCCCGACCTGCGCACCACTCTCGACCACGGGCCCCTGCGCGGAGCGATCGCCGCCCAGGTGACCACCGACATCGCAGACGCTCTGGCTGCGATGCACGCCCAGGGCATCGTGCACCGCGATCTGAAGCCGGCCAACATTCTGCTCTCCCCCACCGGCGTCGCATCGGCGCCGTACCGGGCAAAACTGACCGACTTCGGAATCGCCCACCTGGTCGGCACAGACCGCATGACCACCGCCGGAACCATCGTCGGAACTGCCTCGTACCTGAGCCCTGAGCAGGCCGAAGGCGCGCCTCCCGGCCCAGAGGCCGACGTGTACGCCCTCGGCCTCGTCATTCTCGAGAGCCTCTCGGGGCACCGCGAGTACCCCGGCACCGTCGTCGAGTCGATGAGTGCACGGGCATCCCGAGATCCCGTGGTGAGCGACGACCTGCCGGCCCAGTGGGTGTCGCTCCTCACCCGGATGACCGCCCGCTCGCCCGAGGCTCGACCGAGCGCCCTCGGCGTCGCCCAGCAGTCGCGGCAGATCGCCCCCGACCTGGCTGAGTGGCAGGGCGGCTCGCCGTCGACAGACGAGGAGCAGGTCACCGTCGCGATGGCTCCTCCGACACGCAGGCTGCCCGAGGTCGTCGCTGAACCGATCGAATCCCTCGGACCGGTCGAACCCGTCGGACCGGTCGAACCCATCGAACCGGTCGAACCGGTCGAACCGGTGCGACGTCGCGGGCTCCGGCCGGGCATCCTGATCGGAGCGGCGGTCGTCGTTCTGGCCGGTGCCATCTGGGCGGGGGCGATGCTGCTGCCGTCGGCGGTGACGTCGGAGTCGAATCAGCCGGCGCCCGTTACCACGACGGCTCCCGCCACGAGTGCGCCCCCTGCCGACCAGGGCGCGACCACCGAGGTCGAGCCCGTAGCGACGACCGAACCGACGACCTCGCCGCCCGCCGACACGACAACCGACGCCCCGGTGCCGGCGCCGACCCCCACGTCCGCCACGACGACCCCCGCGACCGGCGACACCGGGAACGGGAACGGGAACGGAAATGGGAACGCCAACAACGGGAACAACGGGAACGGGAACGGGAACGGGAACGGGAACGGGAACGGGAACGGCAACGGGAACGGGAACAACGGGAACGGGAACGGCAACGGCAACGGAAACGGTGGCAACGGATGACACGCGTCGAACCGCACTCCGGTAGCCTGGCGGGCCGGCTGAACTGGCTGCGCGCCGGCGTTCTCGGCGCGAACGACGGCATCGTCTCTGTGGCAGCCATCGTCGTCGGCGTCGCGAGCGCGAATGCACCGACGGCGGCCGTCGTGGCGGCCGGGTCTGCCGCGCTGGTCGGCGGGGCCATCTCGATGGCGCTCGGCGAGTACGTGTCGGTGAGCAGCCAGCGCGACTCGCAGAACGCCCTCATCGAGAAGGAGCGCGTCGAACTGCACGACGACCCGGCGGGCGAGCTGGATGAACTGGCGGCCCTCTACGAAGACCAGGGCCTGTCGCCGCAGACCGCCCGGCAGGTCGCCGTCGAACTCACCGCGAAGAACGCCCTCAAAGCCCACCTGGCCATGGAGCTCAACCTCGATGAGGATGACGTCGTGAGTCCGTGGGCAGCAGCCGGAGCATCCGCTCTGTCGTTCATCGTCGGCGGAATCCTGCCCCTGTTGGCGATTCTGCTGCCGCCAGAGACGGTGCGCGTGGCCGTCACCTTCGGCGTCGTGCTCATCGCCCTCGCGGCTACCGGCGTCACCGGCGCGGTGCTCGGAGGCAGTCGAGTGGTTCGCGCCACCCTGCGCGTGCTGTTCGGCGGGGCCCTCGCCCTCGTGGCCACGTTCGTGATCGGCTCACTGCTCGGCACGTCGGGCATCGGGTAAGCGGCTGCTGCCCCCTTCGGTCACCTCGCACCTCCGCCCGCGTCATCACAACGGTGTACGCGCCCGCCCGAAGGTCATTCGCACGGCCGATTCGCTGAACTCGGCGCTCTCCTAGCGTGGAATCGACCCTGACGCGATCTGCCCGAGCATTGGCCACCGAGTGAACCTGCTGAACCCCACCGCCCTCCTCGAAGGCGCGGGCCCCTGGGTCATGGTCGTCGTCATGGTGATCGTCTTCATCGAGACCGGCCTGCTCTTTCCGTTTCTGCCCGGCGACACTCTCGTCTTCACCGCCGCGCTGCTCTCGGTGCCCCTCGGCCTGCCGCTCTGGGTGCTTGTGCTCGGCACCGCTGTCGCCGCCGTGCTGGGTGACCAGACCGGCTACCACATCGGCAGACGCTTCGGGCCTCGCCTGTTCAGACCGGATGCCCGCATCTTCAAGACGCGCTACCTGAACGAGGCCGACGCGTTCTTCACGAAGTACGGCGGCCGCTCGCTCGTGCTCGCTCGGTTCGTGCCCATCGTGCGCACGTACGTGCCCCCCGTCGTCGGCATGTCGAAGATGCCCTTCCGGGGCTTTCTCGTCTGGAACACCATCGGCGGTGTCGCATGGGCGCTCGTTCTCACTCTGGCGGGCTACTTTCTGGGCGGCATCCCGCTCGTGGCGAACAATGTCGAGATCATCGCGGTGATCATCGCGGTCGTCTCCATCGGCCCCGTGGTCGTCTCGTTCATCCGCGGCCGCCGCAGCGGCCAGAAGAGCGAAAGCGCCTAGCGCGTCTCGGGTGAGACCAACCGATGGAGGGCCGCGCGCACCGTTTCGGCGACTGCCGCTGCGTTGGGAAGGTCGGAGTGGATGCAGAACGAGTCGACCCGAACCGGCAGGCTCGATCCGGTCACCGAGGCGGCCGTTCCGCTCTGCAGGGCACGGTCGGCTCGCAGCGCCACCAGTTCGAGGTCGGTCGAGGCGCTGTGCCTGTTGACGACGATGTTGCCGTCGTCGGTGTAGTCCAGGTCGACGTAGAACTCGGAGACGAACGGCAGTCCACGGCGTCGGGCGACGCTCTCATGGAAGGTACCGGCCAGACCGAACACGGGAACCTGGTACTGCACGGCCACGTCGCAGACCGCATCCATCAGCTCTTCGTCACGCGACACCATCGCGAAGAGCGCTCCGTGCGGTTTGATGTGGTGCAGAACCCCACCCGCAGCGTCGAGAAAGGCGACGAGCGCACCGACCTGGTATCGAACGAGGTCGCGCACTTCGTCTGCGCTCAGTGCCATCGCCCGACGCCCGAACCCGACGATGTCGGGCAGACCCGGGTGCGCGCCCACGGTGACTCCGGCCGCCAGCGCACGTTGCACAATGAGCTTCATCGAGCCGGGGTCGCCGGCGTGCATGCCGCACGCGACGTTGATCGTGTCGACGAGGGTCAGCAGCGCTTCGTCGTTGCCGAAGCTGTGGATGCCGATCGATTCGCCCATGTCTGAGTTCAGCGTGATCTCGGCTGTGCCGCGCGCAGCAAGGCCCGGTGCAGTCACAGCGCGGGGGTTGCGAGCGACGGACGACGACGCGCGCCGACGGCGACTTCGGCGCCGCGGGCGATCTTCAGCAGCGCGGCCTCTGAGTACGGAACCGTCATGAACTCGATGCCCACCGGCAGCCCGTTCGGCGTGAAGCCCGCGGGCACCGTGATGGCAGGCATGAGCAGCTGCGAAGCGATCACCGTGTTCGTCGGGTACGTCAGGCACGTCCAGCGGTCAGACATCACGTCGTCGTGGCTCGGCGCAGGCAGCCGCACATCGGGAAAGACGATCGCGTCGATTCCCTTCGAAGCCATGACTCCGATGACGCTGCGCTGAAAGACGCCCTGGGCGATGAGCCGGTCGAGGTAGTCGGGGTCGTCTTTCGGGTCGACCGGCCCGGCGACGATCGCCTCGAGCAGGTCGAGCTTCGGGTGGTATGCCCCCTCGGCCTGAATGGCCTGCATCGACTCGATGCCGAGCTCGGGCCGCTGCCCGACGAACGCGTTCATGTCGCTGAGCGACCGCGTCGTGTAGAGCGAGGTGAAGCCGACGTAGTGGTCGAGCTCGTCGATCTCGACGTCGACGAGCTCGGCTCCCGCATCGGCGTAGCGCTCGAGCGCCGCGGTGATGACGCTGTTGACGGATGCCCCTTCGGCATCGTTCTCGTCACCGAACGCCTGGCGCAGTACACCGATGCGAACGCCGCTGAGGGTCGCCCCGTCGAGTTCTGCCGCGTAGCTGCCCGCGTGCGCAGACACGGCGTAGGCGGCGGTGTAGGGGTCGTGCTCGTCGAAGCCCACGAGCACGTCGAGCAGCTTGGCCGCGTCGAGAACGGTTCGGGCCATCGGGCCAGACGTGTCCTGCGGCGTGACCAGCGATGACATTCCCGTTCGGCTGATGAGTCCGGGCGTCACCCGCAGGCCCACCAGGTTGCAGAACGACGCCGGCAGCCGGATCGAACCACCGGTGTCTTCGCCGATTCCGACGAGCGAGAGGTTCGCCGCGACGGCGGCGGCGGTTCCGCTGCTCGATCCGCCCGGATCGCGGGCGAGGTCGTAGGGGTTCTTGGTGAGCCCGCTCTTCG
This sequence comes from Subtercola sp. YIM 133946, assembly GCF_036553535.1. Taxonomy (NCBI): domain Bacteria; kingdom Bacillati; phylum Actinomycetota; class Actinomycetes; order Micrococcales; family Microbacteriaceae; genus Subtercola; species Subtercola sp. YIM 133946. The sequence goes on along the minus strand of NZ_JAZHPE010000023.1, from coordinate 115,226 downwards.
ACGAGGTCGAGAACCAGGAGGTGGCGAAGTCGGGCATGGTCGTCTTCGCGAGAATGATGGCGCCGGCATCCCGCAGCCGTCTGATGGCCGTGGCATCGTTCGCCGGCACGTAGTCGCCTGACGCGATGCTGCCGAAGCTCGTGGCGATGCCGGCGGTCTCGATCTGGTCTTTCACCACGATGGGCACTCCGAACAGGGCGCCCGCCAGCTCGCCCGACGCAGCGAAGGCGTCGTCGAGACGATCGGCCTCCTCCAGTGCGCCGGCCGACACCGTGATGACGGCGTTGAGGTTCACCCCGGTGCGGTCGATCGCTTCGATGCGGTCGAGATAGGCCTGCACGAGTTCGCGAACGGTGAACTCCTTCGCCCGATAGGCGGCATGAACCTGGTCGATGGTGATCTCTTCGATCGACTCGTTGATGGGCATTCGCGTCTCCTTGTTATCTGTGTGTGAGTGTGTCAGACGTTGACGATGGGGCGGGGGTCGGGCTGGGCGGCGCCGTGCGGGGCGAACCCGGTCGGCGCAGCATCCGGCGCCAGTCGACCGTTGCAAGGGCGGCGATGATGATGAGGCCCTTGATGATGTTCTGGTAGTAGGCGTCGATGTCGAGCAGGTTGAACCCGTTCTGCAACGTGGCGAGAATGGCGACACCCACGGCGGTGCGCCAGATGGCGCCTCTGCCGCCGGTCAGCGAGGTGCCGCCGACGATGACCACCGTGAGCACGTCGAACACCAGGTTCTGGTTGGTGCTGGGCTGCGCCGAACTCAGTTGGGATGCCGTGATGATGCCGGCTATCGCTGCGCAGAGCCCCGAGAGGGCATAGCTGCTCGCGGTGGTGAACGAGGTGCGGATGCCCGCGAGCCGTGACGCCTCGGTGTTGCCTCCGACCGCGTAGATCGCCTGGCCGTAGGGCGTGTACGCCAGAATCAGGCCGGCCACGACCATCAGCACGATGAGCAGCATCCCCGAGAAGGGAATGCCGAGCATCCGGCCCGTGCCGAGCACCGTGAACGGCTCGAAGTTGACGACGAACGCGATGTTGCCCGTGAGCACCAGCGTGACGCCGGAGATGATGAGCGACATGCCGAGGGTCGCGATGAACGGATTCACGCGCAGGCCGGTGACCACGAAGCCGTTGGCGATGCCCACCACCAGGCCCACCAGCAGCGCCACGGCGAAGGCCAGAAGGGGCGGCTCCGACCGGCCCAGGGCCGCGGCGACGACCGCGCAGAGCGAATAGATCGCCGCAACCGACAGGTCGAACCCGCCGGTGATCACCACGTAGGTCATGCCGATGCCCATGATGCCCACCGGAGCCCACTGGCTCAGGATGTTCATGAGATTGCCGTAGGCCAGAAAACCCGGTTGCGCCACGGTGATCGCGCCGACGAGAATCACCAGCGCGACGACGATGCCGTACGAACGCAGAAATCCGCCGACGGTGAGCCCCGAGCCGCGCCGGCCGGGGGTTGTGACAGAAGCTGAGGTCATCGGTCAGACCGGGCCTTTCGAATCGGTGGATGCGCGGCCGGAGCCGGCGGAAGCGTTGGAGACGGCGCCGGAGGGCTCGGCGAGGGCGTCGCCCGTGGCTGCATACGAGATCTCGAGCACGTCGTGCACCGTCGACCCGCCCGGCAGTTCGGCGACGACACGGCCTGCCGCGACGACCAGAATGCGGTCGCTGTGACGCACCACCTCTTCGAGGTCGCTGCTCGACCAGACGACCGCGCGGCCTTCGCCGACGATCTCGCGGGTCGTTTCGAAGATCTGCGCCTTCGCTCCGATGTCGATGCCGCGCGTCGGTTCGTCGAGCAGCAGGCAGATCGTCGGCCTGCTGAGCCAGCGGGCCAACACGAGCTTCTGCTGGTTGCCGCCTGACAGCTCCCCGGCGAGCGCGCCCAGCCGGCTCGACGAGAATCCGACGCGGGTGCTCGCCGGCTCGGCCCAGCGGGCCAGTCGCACCGCTCGAACCGCCCGGTGCGCTGCGGCGACGGCGAACCGGCCGAGGGCGACGTTCCACGCGGCCGGCCGGCCGAGCAGGAGGCCCTGGTGTTTGCGGTCTTCGGGGGCGAGGGCGATGCCCAGCGAGAGCGCCCGTCGTGGGGTCGTGGGCCAGCGGCGGGCGCTGCCGCCCACGGTGATGCTGCCGCTGTCGACGCGTTCGGCACCGGCCAGGGCCCGCAGCAGGCGGGTGCGGCCAGAACCGACGAGCCCCGCGAGCCCGACGATCTCGCCGGCGCGCAGCTCGAGGTGCTCGAGATGCACCCCGGGGGCACGCAGCCCAGAGACCTGCAGCAGCGCGGGGCCCGCCGGGGCGGAGGGACGCCCGGGCGCCACGGTGTCGAGGGTGACCCCGCCGAGCATCCGGCTGATCAGCGACGACTTCTGCCACTCTGCGGCGGGTCGCGTCTCGATGACGCTGCCCTCACGCAGCACCGTCACCGTGTCGCACACCTCCAGCACGGCATCGAGGTCGTGCGAGACGTAGACCACCGCGTGGCCGGTGTCGCGCAGACTGCGGATGACCGCGTGCAGCTTCTGGCTGTCTTCGGGCCCGAGCGAGGCTGTGGGCTCATCCATGATGACCACGCGTTTGCCCAGAACGAGCGCTCGCATGATCTCGAGCAGTTGCTGCGCCGCGGTCGAAAGGCCACCCGCACGAGCTCCCGCCCGGGCCGTGAGGCCGACGGTGTCGGCCGCGTCGGCGAACGCCGCCCGCGCCCGCCGAGCGTCGACAATGCCGAAGCGCTGCGGCAGGTGGCCGAGAAAGACGTTCGACACGGCAGAGAGGTCGGGCACGATGGTCAGCTCTTGGTAGATGGTCGCCGACCCCGCGGCCGAGGCCTCGTGAGGATCGCCTCCGGCGAGGTGGGTGCCGCAGATCACGACGGCGCCCGCGTCGTGCCGAACGGCGCCCGAGATGATCTTCAGCAGGGTGGACTTACCCGCCCCGTTCTCCCCGACCAGCCCGTGAACCTCGCCCGCGTGGGCGACGAACGACACGTCGGTGAGGGCCCGCACTCCCGGGTAGGCCTTGGTGAGGTGGCTCACCTCCAAGAGGCGTTCCGGCATCATGGTCTGGTCGGTCACGGTTCAGTACTCCGGGGTGAACTTCGACGCGTTGTCGGCGGTGACGAAGATCGAGCCGGGCCCCCCGGTCACGACAGGCGACTCGGCGAGATACGTGAACCCGGTCGTCGCGTCGCCCGTCTTCAGAGCATTCGCGAGCTGAACGACTCCGTAGTACGACTCCTCGTAGGGCAGCAGAACCGTGGTGGAGTTCCAGGTGGCCGCCGCGACTTCGGCCACGCCGTTCTTCGTGCCGCCGACGCTGTAGATGCGAACATCCGTTCCCGGCTTCTTGCCGGCGGCCACGATGGCCTGCTCGGCGCCGCGGGTCATGTCATCCCACGACGACACGACGACGCTCACGTCGGGATTGCTGCTGAGGGCATCCTGAACCACCGTGAGGGCGGTCGCGGCGTCGAAGCTGCCGGGCTGGTCAGAGACCACCGTCACGTTCGGGTACTTGGCCTTCGCTGCGGTGATGGCTGTCTCCCAGCGCGTGTAGAGGTCGCTGCCGACATACCCGCCGACGGCGACCGCCTTGCAGGCAGAGGTGCACGACGCGAACGCGTTCTCGACATGCTCCTGGAAGAACGACTCGGTCTGCATGGCGACGAACCCGTCGGTGCCGTCTGTGAAGTCGGGGTTGCCGCACATCGGGCTGTTGATGTTCACCACGGGCTTGCCGGTCGCCTTGAGCAGTTGGAACTCGGCGCATCCCGACGAGTCGGCGACCGGCGAGAAGACGTAGCCGTCGAATCCGCGCTGAATCGCATCCTGCACCTGGGGCAGCTGGGCTGCCGGGTCGAAGCCGGCGTTGAAGAGCGTGAGGTCTGCGCCGATCTTCGCCGCGGCATCCTGAGCTCCGGTGAGCCGAGTCTGGCAGTACGTGTTCTCAGTCGCGCATTCGGCGATGTAGGCGATCTTCTTGCCGCTCATGTCGGGCAGGCCCGCCGAGATGTAGCCGAGCGTCGCCGTCATCGCGTCGCTGTCGGCGACCGCGCTCTGGGCAGGGGTTGCCGAACCCGACGGGCTCGACGGAGCACTGCACGCTGTCGCCATGAGGGTGATTGCTACAGCGACCCCCGCGAGGGCCAATCGTCTGAGTTTCATCGAAATCTCCTAAGGTGGATGAGAACACGGCTTCGCGCTAATGTCCAATGTCAGACATTCAACATTGGATGTATTACGAACAGAACACGCCTCTGTAACGAACGTGTTTCCGCGGCCGTGCGCCGTGCCACAGAAAGCGAGAAGACGGTGACCGATCAGCAGTTCGACCCCCAGCCGCTCGAACGCCGCGACGCGTCGGGCCAGATCGCGCGTCAGCTGCGAAGCGCGATCAGCACCGGTGTCTGGGCCGTCGGGCAGCAGCTGCCCACCGAGCAGGAACTGGCTGAGCTGTTCGACGTCGCCCGCGCCACGGCCCGCGAGGCCCTGAAGATTCTCTCGGCGACCGGCCTCGTGACGTCTGCGCGCGGCAGCAGAGGAGGCACATTCGTCGCCGTCCCCGAGGCGTCGCTGGTCGCCGAACAGCTCAGCGATTCGATACAGCTCTGGTACCGAGCCGGCAACGTTTCGCTGCAGGATGTCGACGAGGCCCGGTGGGTGCTCGAGATGCAGTGCGTCGATCTGGCCGCGCGTCGGCGCACCGACGACGATCTCGCCGCGATCTCGAGGCCGGTCGAGGCGTCACGCGACCTCGACATGGACATCGTCGAATGGCTCGACCTCGACCTCGAGTTCCACACCGCGGTCACCCGCGCCGCGCGCAACCAGATTCTCGAGCTGTCGATGATGTCGGTGCATCTCATGCGCCCCGTCACCAACACCGTCTTCGTCGAACTGCTCGACCGGCAGTCGGTCACAGACCAGCACGAAGCGATCTACCTCGCAATTGCGGCGGGCGACCCGAAGAAGGCACAAGACGCCTTCCAGACGCACGTCAGCTACCTCGACGACGTGCGACGCAAGGCCCTCGCCGACGTCGACGCATCAGAGGTGATCGTGTCGTCGCTGCCGGCCGTCAGACACTCAGCGGGCAGCCGGCCGATCTCCGGCGCACGCTGAGTTCTGGCTCAGACGGTTACGTTCGTACCGTCACTGGCCGATCTTGCCGTCGGCCGCCGTGCGGGCGTCGTCGATCTTGTCGTCGAACTTTCCGCCCGTCGCCGTGCTCGCTGCGTCGTCGGCCTTCTGCAGTGCGCCATCGGTGACCTGCTCGCCCTTGTCACTGTCGGCGAACTCTTTCGCCTTGTCGCCCAAACTTCCGAAGTCAACCATCGTGCATCCGATCTTCTGTTCGTACCCGACCGTCGGGTACGTTCCGATCTTCGCCGCCGAACGGGCGATGCGGCAGGGCTTGCGAACTCCGCCAGTACCCTCCCGGCGAAGTGTCGGGCGCGGTGTACGCGGGCTGGGAACTTCGGTCTGATCGGTTGTGGCGCCGGGATCGGCGTACGGTGAGGGCAGATCGGATTCTTCACCGGTCTCGAGCCCTATCCCCAGACTCCGGATGCGACACGGAACGTGAAGCTCAGCCACGAACCGGAACCGGGGTTTTCATGCACATTCACAAGGTCCACATCGACGGTCAGACGTCATCCTGACCGCCGGCCAGAACGTCGCCGCCCTTCAGGCCAGCATCGTTGCGGCTCTGCAGACCGGCGCGGGATTCGTCGAATTCGAGACGGTGGGGCGCGGCATCGTGGCGGTGCTGGTCACGCAGAACCTCCCGGTGCGCTTCGAGACCGTGGAGCGCAGCGCGGATCAAGTGTCTGAGTGGGAGGAGAATCCGCCGAGAATCGAAGACTGCAACAGCTTCGACTTCGACAGCTTCTTCGACTCGTACTCCTCCTGACGCAGCTCCGAGCGGGTGCGTGGCGCATTCACGCCAGACCGATGCGGCTCCGTGATCGCTTGCACCCGGGCCAGCGCGAGCCCTACGATTACCCCGTGTCGGTTCGTCCCTTCATTGCGGTCAGCCTCCTGACCGTCGTGAGTCTGCTCACGGCGTGTACCGCCGATGGGCAGACGCCGCCGACCGGCACGCCTTCGGTGACCGCCCCGTCGACCGCCGTTCCGAGCGGCGCGCCGACCGACGATGAGTTCTCTCCGTTGATCGTCTCATCGGTCGCCGGCGACCCGGTCGCCGTGCACGGCACCGACGGACTGTTCCACCTGGTCTACGAGCTGCAGGTGCTGAATGCCTCGCCTCGGCCGGCCACGATCGGCAGCATCGTCTCGTCGGCCGGCGGCAGACAGATCGGCACACTGCAGGGCGCCGACCTCGTCTCACGCACGATTCCCATCGGCGACTACCCGTTCCCGCCCGAGCCTGCCTCGCAGATTCCGGCGGGCACCACCGTCGTCATCCTCATGGATACGACCTTCGAGTCGAAAGACGAGGTTCCGAACCAGGTCGATCAGACCATCGCCGCCACCTTCGGCGACGTTCGGCCGGGGCAGGCCAACTACGCCGAACTCTTCCCGACCGAAGCCGTGGCCCATTCGGTCACGCAGGTGGGTGCGGGCGATCCCGTCGTCGTCGGGCCTCCGCTGCAGGGGCCCGACTGGGTCGCCGTCAACGCGTGCTGCAGCCTCTCACCACACCGCGGCTCGATCATTCCCATCGGGGGGCGCATCAACGCCTCCGAACGCTACGCGATCGACTGGTCGCGGTTCGACCTGACCCGGCCGCTCGTCGAGAACGGCGCGCAGTCGACCTTCTCGGGCGACGCCTCCAGCAACGCCAGCTACTTCACCTACGACCAGCCTGTTCTCGCGGTGGGCGACGGCGAGGTGGCCGCGGTTGTGAACGACCTTCCGGATGCCGCACCCCACGAATTGCAGAACGGTCTGCCCTTGGACCACTACGGTGGCAACGAGGTCATTCTGAAGCTGTCTGAGGGCGTCTACGCGTTCTACGCGCATCTCAAGCCAGGCTCGGTGACCGTGAAGGTCGGCGACAGGGTGACGCTCGGCCAGCAGGTCGCGCGAACCGGCAACAGCGGCAACACCACCGAATCCCATCTGCACTTTCAGATCATGGACGGCATCGCGCCACTCACGGCCACCAACCTGCCCTTCGAGATCAGTTCGTTCGACATGGTCGGCACCGGCAGCGAAGACGGCAGCACGTTCACCCGCGACGGCGGTGCCCGCGAGAACGAGCTGCCCCTCATCCTCTCGGCGATCAGCTTCCCGGGCTGACGGGGGCGTGCAACGCACCGCACGAAGGCACCATCCAGGCGACACGGTTGCGTTCAGCTCGGCACGAGGGTGTATTTGGTCGAGAGGTACTCGTGAATGCCTTCCGCACCGCCCTCGCGACCGAGCCCAGACTGCTTGACGCCACCGAACGGCGCTGCTGCGTTCGAGATCACGCCCACGTTCAACCCCATCATTCCGGTGTCGAGCCGGTCGATCATCCGCTGACCGCGCGCCAGGTTCTCGGTGAAGACATAGCTGACCAGCCCGTACTCTGTGTCGTTGGCCAGGGCGACCGCCTCGTCATCCTCGTCGAATTCGACGATGGAGAGCACCGGGCCGAAGATCTCTTCGCGCAGGATGTCGCTGCCGCCCTGCACCTGCGTGATCACCGTCGGTTCGTAGAAGCTGCCCGCCCGAAGCGACCGGTGACCCCTCGAGATCAGGTTCGCGCCCCGCGCGACGGCGTCGTGCACCAGAGCGTCGACCTTGTCGACGGCCCTCTCGTCGATGAGCGGCCCGATGGTCACGCCCGGCTCGGTGCCCCGGCCGACGACGAACTCGCTCACCCGGTCGGCTATGCGATGTGCGAACTCAGCCGCCACCGAGCTGTGCACGATGAACCTGTTCGCTGCCGTGCAGGCTTGCCCCGTGTTGCGGAACTTGGCGGCCAGCGCGCCGTCGACCGCCGTGTCGAGGTCTGCATCGCCGAACACGATGAAGGGCGCGTTTCCGCCGAGTTCCATCGAGGTACGCAAGACGTTGTCGGCGGCCTGTTTGATCAGCACGCGCCCTACGCCGGTCGATCCGGTGAAGCTCAGCTTGCGCAGTCGCGGGTCGGCGATGATCGGTGTGGTGACCTCGGATGACCGTGATGTGGTGATCACGTTCAGAACACCCCCGGGCAGGCCGACCTCCTCGAAGAGCTTCGCAACGAAGAGGGTGGTCAGCGGGGTCAGTTCAGCCGGTTTCACGACGACGGTGCACCCGGCCGCCAGCGCGGGGGCGATCTTGCGGGTCGCCATGGCGAGCGGGAAGTTCCACGGTGTGACGAGAAGAGCGGGGCCGACGGGGCGCTGCGACACGATCATCTGCCCCGTTCCCTCGGGATTCTGGCCGAACCGCCCAGAGATGCGAACGGCCTCTTCGCCGAACCAGCGCAGGAATTCGCCGCCGTATGCGACCTCGCCGGCCGCTTCGGCCAGCGGCTTGCCCATCTCGAGCGTGATCAACAGCGCGACATCGTCTCTGCGCTGCTGCAGAAGATCGAACGCGCTTCGCAGCAGCTCACCCCGCCTGCGCGGAGCAGTGGCTGCCCACTCGTCGGCCGCGGCGACGGCGGCATCGAGCGCTGCGACGCCGTCGGCCGGGGCGGCGTCGGCGATGCTCTTCAGCAGGTCGCCCGTGGCCGGGTCGTAGACGTTCAGCGTGGCACCGGACTGCCCCGCGACCCATTCGCCGCCGATGTACAGCCGGCTGGGTATGGAGTCGAGAAGGGCGGATTCGCGCGGGGTGGAATCGCGCAGGGTGGAATCGCGCAGGGCCGATTCGAGCGGGGTTGTTCCAGTGGTCATCGTCATCAGGGTTCCTCAGCAGTGGGTAGCGCCGTGCATGTTCGTTCGTGCGGGCAGACGGTCAGGGGTAGAGGCCGCGCAGGCGGTGGGCTTCGGTGACCCGGGCGACGGCGAGACGAGTGGCCGCCGCGCGCAGGGTGAGGTCGTGCGCACGAGCGTGTTCGTTGACCGAGGCCCAGGCGGCGAGCATCCGTTCTTCCAGCCGGGCCTCGACGTCACGGGCCTCCCAGCGATACGACTGGTTCGCCTGCACCCACTCGAAGTACGACACGATGACACCACCGGCGTTCGCGAGAATGTCGGGTGCGACGAGAACGCCGTTCGACGCCAGAATGGCGTCGGCGTCGCGCGACGTCGGCCCGTTCGCGCCTTCGACGACGATGCGTGCCCGAATACGTCCGGCATTGCCCTCATGGATCACGCCCTCGACCGCGGCGGGCACGAGCACGTCGACATCGAGTTCGAGGAGGTCGTTCGCGGCGAATGCATCCGCCGAGCCGAAACCCACGACAGATCCGGTGGTGTCGACGTGGGCGGCCAGCGCCTCGATGTCGAGTCCGGCCGCGTTGTGGATGGCGCCGTACTGGTCGCTCACGGCGACGACCAGAGCGCCCTCCTGAGCCAGGAATCGGGCCGCATCACGCCCGACCTTGCCGAAGCCCTGAATGGCGGCCGTCGAACCCGCCACCGCGATGCCCTCGCCGCGGAGAGCGGCCGTGGCGATGTGCACGACGCCGCGCGACGTCGCGCTCGCCCGCCCGAGAGACCCGCCCAGACTCAGTGGCTTGCCGGTGACGACACCCGGCACGGTGTGGCCCTGGCTGACCGAGTAGGTGTCCATGATCCACGCCATCGTGCGTTCGTCGGTACCGACGTCGGGCGCCGGAATGTCCTGCTGGGGCCCGATGATCGGCAGGATCTCGCTGGTGTAGCGCCGGGTGATCCGTTCGAGCTCCGGCGTGCTGTACAGCCGTGGGTCGAGCGCGATCCCGCCCTTCGCACCGCCGTAGGGAACGTCGAGCAGCGCACACTTCCACGTCATCCACATCGCCAGGGCACGCACTTCATCGAGCGTCACCTGGGGGCTGTAGCGCAGACCGCCCTTGGCGGGCCCCCGCGAGATGTTGTGCTGCACCCGGTAGCCGGCGAGAACCTGCGTGCTGCCGTCATCGCGGCGCAACGGGATGCTCACGGTCAGTTCCCGGCGCGATTTCGAGAGCATCGCGTGGGTGCCTTCGTCGTAGCCGAGGCCGGCCACCGCTTCAGCCAACTGGGCCTGGGCGTCTTCGAGGGCCGAGGTGTGCTGGGGGGCGAGGCTGACAGCCGGTGTCTGCAGGAGGGTCATGAGTGGGCCAGTACTTTCCGCAACACGGCGATGCCGTCGTGAAGCAATTCGTCAGAGATGGTCAGCGGCGGCAGAAAGCGGATGACGTTGCCGAAGGTGCCGCAGGTCAGCACGATGACGCCCTCGGCGTGCGCGGCCGCCGCAACGCGCGAGGTGAGGGCGGCGTCGGGTTCTCGAGTCTCGGGATGCACGAGTTCGATGGCGATCATCGCACCGCGGCCGCGCACCTCTCCGATGCGCGCATCCTCATGTTTCAGCGCATCCAGGTCATGACACAGTACGGCCTCGATGTGCTGGGCCCGCTCGACGAGCCCGTCGTCGAGGTAGCTGTGGATGGTCGCGATCGCGGCGGCACAGGCGATCGGGTTGCCGCCGTAGGTGCCGCCGAGGCCGCCCACGTGAGCGGCATCCATGATCTCGGCTCGGCCGGTGACGGCCGAGAGTGGGAGCCCCCCTGCGATGCCCTTCGCGGTGACGAGGAGGTCGCCGACCAGGCCTTCGTGCTCTGACGCGAACAGCGCGCCCGTGCGTGCGAAGCCGGTCTGCACTTCGTCGGCGATGAACACCACGCCGTTCGCCCGCGACCAGTCTGCGAGCGCCGGCAGAAACCCCGGAGCGGGAACGATGAATCCGCCCTCGCCCTGAATGGGCTCGATGATGACCGCGGCCAGGTTCGAGGCCCCGATCTGTTTCTCGATCTGCGTGATCGCCCGGCGGGCCGCCTCGGGCCCCGAGAGGTCTCCGTCGCGGTACGGGTACGAGAGCGGTGCACGGTACACCTCGGGGGCGAACGGACCGAACCCGCTCTTGTACGGCATCGACTTCGCGGTCAGCGCCATCGTCAGGTTGGTGCGACCGTGATAGGCGTGATCGAAGGCGACGACCGCCTGCCTGCCGGTGTAGTGCCGCGCGATCTTGATGGCGTTCTCGACCGCCTCGGCACCGGAATTGAACAGTGCACTCCGCTTCTCGTGGTCGCCAGGGGTGAGTTCGTTCAGCAGTTCGGCAACCTCGACGTAGCCCTCGTACCCGGTGATGGTGAAACAGGTGTGCGTGAACTGGGCGACCTGGTCGACGATCGCCGACACCACTGCCGGGGCCGCGTTGCCGACCCCGGTCACGGCGATTCCCGAGCCGAGGTCGATGAGCGTGTTGCCGTCGATGTCGAGAACGACGCCGCCACCTGCCGCCTGCACGTAGATCGGCAGCGAGACACCGACGCCGCGAGCGACGGCGGCGGTCTTGCGGGCATGCAGTTCGACCGACCGGGGGCCGGGAATCTGAGTCACGAGGGTGCGCTTCTGGAGCAGCCCCGGGCCGCCCTGCGGGGCCTGCGAGGTGGAAACCGTGGTGGTCATCATCATCCAATCGAGTGGGATGCCCAGACCATCAGGTTTCGTTCGCTGCGTCGTGCGACAGTGTGTCGCAGATTTCCGCCGACGGGGCCAATCTGGCAGGTGGGGCGGTTCTCGGCGACGTAATAGGGTGTGTCTACTCGCCGACGGGAGTCTGCGAGCAGACCGAAGCCGTCAACGCTGACAGATTGGTGCCACATGACCTCCCCCTCCACCACGACAGACGCCCCCGGAGGCGTCAACAGCAAGGGACTGAAAGGCGGGGTGCTGGGCCTGACCGGCAGCGTCGTCGTCGGAATCGCCTCCACCGCCCCGGCCTACTCGCTCGCGGCGAGCCTGGGCTTCATCGTCGCATCGGGCGGCTCACTGCTGGCCGGGGTGCAGTCGCCGGGCATCATCCTCCTGGCGTTCGTGCCCATGTACTTCATCGCCGTCGCCTATCAGGAGCTCAACAAGGCAGAACCCGACTGCGGAACCACGTTCACCTGGGCGTCGAGGGCCTTCGGCCCGAAGACGGGATGGATGGGCGGCTGGGGAATCATCGCCGCCGACGTGATCGTCATGGCGAACCTCGCGCAGATCGCGGGCTCGTACTCGTTCACCCTCGTCGGAAAGCTCTTCGGCAACCCCGATATCGCGGCGCTCTCCAGCGATGTGTTCTGGTCTACCGTCGCCGGGCTGGCCTGGATCGCGATCATGACCTACATCTGTTACCGCGGCATCGAGATCTCGGCTCGCCTGCAGTTCGCTCTTCTCAGCATCGAGGTTCTCATTCTGATCGTGTTCGCCGTCTGGGCGCTCGTCAGGGTCTACTCCGGCACGGCTGAGAGCTACTCGCTGGTTCCCGACATCTCGTGGTTCCTGCCGTTCAACCTCGACTTCGGCACGGTCATCGCCCCGGCCATCCTCACCGCCGTCTTCATCTACTGGGGCTGGGATTCGGCGGTGAGCGTCAACGAGGAGAGCAAAGACCCGAGCCGCACGCCCGGCCGCGCAGCGGTGATCTCCACTCTGCTGCTGCTGGTGACGTACGCCCTGGTCGCCGTGGCGACGATCGCCTTCGCCGGGGTCGGCACCGACGGCGTGGGGCTGGGCAACCCCGAGAACGCCAACGATGTCTTCAGCGCCATCGGCCCGGCACTGTTCGGCGACTCCGCGATCGGCGGCGTGATGCTCGCGCTTCTGTACATCTCGATTCTCACCTCGGCCGCGGCCTCCACCCAGACCACGATCCTGCCCACCGCGCGTACCGCGCTCTCGATGGCGGTGTACCGCGCCGTGCCGGCGAAGTTCGCGAAGATCCACCCGCGCTTCCTCACCCCCACGTGGTCGACGGTGGGCATGGGGGTCATCTCCGCCGTGTTCTATCTCGTCTTCACCCTCATCTCGCCGACGCTGCTGAGCGCTCTGATCGGGTCTGTCGGCCTGCTGATCGCCTTCTACTACGGGCTCACCGGATACGCGTGCATCTGGTTCTACCGCAAGACGCTCACGAGCACGTTCCGAAACTTCATCATGCGCGGTGTCATCCCCCTGCTCGGCGGCCTGATGCTGACCGCCGTCTTCATCTTCGGCCTCGTGCAGTACGCGCTGCCCGACTGGCTCACCGATGAGGATGACAACAACGTGACGATCTTCGGCATCGGAGCCGTCGCCGTCGTCGGAATCGGATCGCTCGTCATCGGGTTCGTTCTGATGTTCGTGGTGCGCTGGCGATCACCCGCGTTCTTCAAGGGTCAGACGTTGGAGAAGCGTTCCGATCTCATACTGCTCGGCGAGAAGTACCCCACCGGAATCCGACTCCCCGACTCCGAAGAGACGACCGTCGTCGCACGCGACCTCTCGAACCTTCCGACCGGGCTCATCGCCATCGACCTCGAGTCGGGCGAGAAGTACTCGAAGAAGAAGGGGTCACGAGACGCCGACCCGCGTTCATAGCCGTCGGTCGCAGTGAGGCTCAGCCCTGCAGCTCCGGTCACTCGAGAAGCTGCAGGGCACTCCACAGCTCTGCACGTGCAGCGAAGCTCTCGAGGTCTGTGCTCAACGTCGCATCCGCGACCCGCACCCGGCTGCGGAGCGTGTGGCGATGCACACCCAGCTCCCGCGCCGCCGGATCCCACGCGCCGTTGTGCCAGAGCCAGACCCGAAGCGTTCGAAGCATCATGTCGCGTTCGTCTTCGGGCAGGTCGAGCACTGGCTGGAGCAGGCGTTGCGCGACCAATTGTCCGCCCGACGTCGCCAACAAACCCTGCAGGCCCTGTTCGGCGAGATGCTCGAAGCGAACGAAGGGCTGCTCACGGCTGACAGAGCGTGCAGAGCGCCGCGCCTCGGTGAGCCCGCGCGGCAGATCGGCCCATCCGACCGCAGCCGAGCATCCGGCGCCCAGGCCGTGCCGCCGCAGCACCGATTCGAGCTCTTTCGGGTCACGCGACACGACGAGAATCTCGTCGCCACGTTCGGCGTAGAACATGCCGCCCTCGTGTCGCGCGGCGGCGAGCTCGAGTTCGTCGAACAACGACTGCCCGCTGACCGTGCCCGCGACGACCGAAACATGCACCGGCTCGTCGGGCAGCGGGCCCCAGAGGCTGGTCGCGGTACGGTCTGCGACATCGACGACCCCCGAGAGCAGAAGTTCGAACAGGCCCGTCCGCAACCGGCGGCGGGCCGCATCGAGCGCGCGCCGCTGCTCGAGGGCGATGCTCGCGAGCCCGATGACACTGCCCACGAGGTCGTTCTCGGCCGGATCGAACGGCGTCGTCGTTCCGACGACCAGCACGCCGAGCAGGTGGCTGGTCTGGCCGAGGGTCTGCATCGTGTAGCCGACACCGTCGTCTGAGACGCGCACGCTGGCACGCGCGCCCCGCGCAAGAGTGGCCAGCACCTCTGCCTCCACCTCGCCGCGCAGTCGCTCGGGCACGGGCTCGAGACTCGGCACGGTGAGCGCCGTGCGCGCCGAGTCGTAGAGACCGACCCAGCAGCCCAGACGCCTCGAGAGTTCGAGCAGGATGGCCGGGAGCCCGTCGGCCCGCAGGGCCGCGCGGGCGACAGCGCGCTGGGCCTCGAGCGACCACTCCAGCCGGGAACGCCGGTCGTCGGCGATGACGTCAGCTACGAAGCGGATGATCGCAATGAACGGGATGGCCGGGTCGACCTCGAACAACGGAAGCCGGGCCGCGTCGCACGCCGCAATCAGATCATCGGGAACCACGTCGGTGACGACACCCGTCGCAAAGCCGAGGGCCAGCACACCCGTCTCGCGGAGGCGCCTCACGTAGTCGACGACGAAGTCATCGCGCTCGGACTTCGTGGCGGCCGGAGCCGATGCCACAGCAGGGTTGACGGCGAACTGCGCGCCGTTCGTCAGCAAGACCTGGCCCGGTTCGAGCCACGGCGTCGGGTCTTGCAGGTCAGAACTGTGCACCCAGTTGACCGGCACATCCATCACCGCGTCGTCAGAGCCGGTACCTGCCAGCACGCGAATGCGGAATTCTCGGTGCGAAACCAATCCCCTCAGAGTCGTCGGCATGCTCGCCACGCTCCTTTCTGTCTAGCGTCGAGCTCAGCGTTCGACAATTCAGCAGACCGAGACTAACCCGATTCGTCGAGACTGAGACGCATGAGCACAAACGAATCCGTCAGCCTCGCCGACCGCAGCTCGGTCTTCCACTCCTGGTCTGCCCAGGGCTCGCTGGCGCCGATGGCCCTCAGCGGGGGTTCGGGCTCGACGGTCTGGGACTTCGACGGAAACGACTATCTCGACTTCTCGAGCCAGCTGGTGAACGTCAACATCGGCCACCAACATCCGAAGGTCGTCGCGGCGATACAGGAGCAGGCCGCCCTGCTCACCACCGTCGCCCCCGCTCACGCGAACGAGACTCGCGCTCGAGCGGCCGAGCTGATCCTCGAGCGCGCGCCGGGTGCGTTCGAGAAGGTCTTCTTCACCAACGGCGGCGCAGACGCGAACGAGAATGCCATTCGCATGGCCCGCCAGGTCACCGGCCGCGACAAGGTCATCTCGCACTACCGCTCCTACCACGGCAACACCGGCGCGGCCATCGTGGCCACGGGCGACTGGAGACGGATGCCGAACGAATACGCCCGTGCACACGTGCACGCGTTCGGGCCGTACCTGTATCGCTCGGAGTTCTGGGCCGAGACGCCCGAGCAGGAGTGCGAGAGAGCCCTGCAGCATCTCGAGCGAGTCATTCAGTCAGAGGGCCCCGAGACGGTCGCCGCGCTGCTGCTCGAAACGATCCCCGGCACCGCCGGCGTTCTCGTACCACCGCCCGGGTACCTGCGGGGCGTGCGCGCTCTCGCCGACCGTTTCGGCATCGTGTTCATCCTCGACGAGGTCATGGCCGGGTTCGGGCGCACGGGAGAGTGGCTGGCGCTCGACGCCTTCGGTGTCGTTCCCGATCTGATCACCTTCGCCAAGGGGGTGAACTCCGGCTACGTTCCGGTCGGTGGCGTCATCATCAGTTCGCCGATCGCGCACTACTTCGATGACCGCGTGTTTCCGGGAGGGCTGACCTACTCCGGGCATCCACTCGCCGCCGCCAGCGTCGTCGCGACCCTGACGGTGATGAACGACGAGGGAATCGTCGAGAACGCGAAGACGGTGGGTGCCGAAGTACTGGGCCCTGGCCTTGCCGAACTGGCGCAGAGGCGAGACGTGATCGGAGACGTCAGAGGCACCGGCGTCTTCTGGGCCGTGGAGTTGGTGTCTGACCGGGCGACGCGCGTTCCGGTCGACTCCGCAACGATGGTGAAGGTCAAGAACGAGCTTCTGCAACGGGGGCTCCTGCCGTTCATCAGCGAGAATCGTATCCATGTGGTGCCCCCGGCCATCGTCACCCGAAGCGAGGCCGCACGTGGGCTCGCCATCATCGACGAAGCGCTTGCAACGCTCTTCTGACACCACCCCACCACCCTCTCCACCTGATTCCCGTGAGCAGAAGAAGACAATGACGACATCGCTACAGCCCAACACCGTACTCAGGGCGGGGTCGGTGCGCCTGGAGCACCTCGATCTCGAGGCGGCCGACGTTCTCTGCGGAGACCCGAAGACCCGGATTGCAGAGCTGGCGGTGATCGACGACGTCTCGGTGGGTGTCTGGGAGGTCACGCCCGGCATCGTGACAGACACAGAATCTAGTGAGGTGTTCGTGGTCATCTCGGGCTCGGCCGTCGTCGAATTCGAGAATTCCGAGCGGATGCTGCACCTCTCCCCCGGCACGATCGGCCGACTGGAGGCGGGCACCCGCTCCCGCTGGACGGTGACCGAGACTCTGCGCAAGGTCTACATCACGCTGCCCGATGCGTCGGCCGCCCAACGAGGCGCGCCTGCGTCGGAAGAGAGGGCCTGATGACGAACCCCGCGTACGGGCACGAGCTTCGAGGCTCGCGCGAGCAGATCGCGGCCTCGCTGGCCGGAGCATCCGCGACCCCCTTCTGGCTCGACGCACCGGCGCCCGAGCCGACCGCAGCGCTGCGGGGGGCGCTGACGACAGACCTGCTCGTGGTAGGCGGCGGGTTCTGCGGTCTCTGGACCGCACTGCTGGCCAAAGAGCGCGATCCCGACCGTGACGTCGTGCTCATCGAGGCCAACCGCATCGCCTGGGCAGCCTCTGGTCGCAACGGAGGGTTTCTCGAGGCGTCTCTCACCCACGGTGACGAGAACGGCGAGCGCCACTTCTCGTCAGAACTCGAGGCCATCAAGCGGCTCGCCCACGACAACTTCGAGGAGTTCAAACGAACCCTGAGTCGCTACGACATCGATGCCGAATTCGAGCAGGAGGGTGTTCTCTCCGTGGCGACCGAACCCCACCAGGTGCAGGAGCTGCTCCGATCGGGCGACCACGTTCTGGTCGGTGAGGAACTGGCCGCGGTCACGACATCGCCGGTCGCACGCGCCGGCGTCTTCACCGAAGACGACGTGGCGCTGGTCAACCCCGCAAAGCTCGCGTGGGGGCTGCGCGAGGCGTGTCTCTCGCTGGGCGTGGCGATCTTCGAGAAGACCCCTGCGACTCGCCTGGTCAACGCGGGTGCGACGGTCGTCGTGACGACCCCGTCTGGTCAGATCACGGCCAGGCGCGCTGCCCTCGCGACGAACGGATTCCCCTTCCTGCTGAAACGCAACGCACTCCGCACGGTGCCGATCTACGACTACGTTCTCGTCACCGAGCCGTTGACCGACGAACAGCTCGAGCAGATCGGCTGGCAGGGTCGCTACGGAATGACCGACCTCTCGCGCCAGTTCCACTACTACCGCAAGACGGCAGACAACCGCATCCTCTGGGGTGGATACGACGCCGTGTATCACCGGGGCCGGCGCATCCGGCCCGCGTACGACCAGCGCCCCGAAACGTTCGAGCGGCTCGCAGATCATTTCTTCACCGCACACCCCAGCCTTCGCGGCATCCGATTCACGCACGCCTGGGGCGGCATGATCGACATGTCGACGAAATTCGTCTCGTACCAGGGGCTCGCTCTCGGCGGCAAGGTCGCCTACAGCTCGGGATACACCGGTCTGGGCGTCGGCGCTACCCGCTTCGGCGCATCCGTCATGCTCGACCTCCTCGCGGGCCGAGACACCGAGCGAACGAGGCTCTCGTTCGCAACAGCCAAACCGTTCCCGATACCACCCGAGCCCATCGCCTACCCCGCGATCCAGCTGATGCGCAGGGCCATCGCCGAATCCGACCAGAACGGCGGCAGAGACGGGATGCTCATCAGAGCCATGGAGCTCCTCGGAATCGGCTTCGACTCCTAGCTCCAGCCGGGATCGGGGCCCGGGGAACCACGAGCTTCCTCTCATATGACTTTCGCGCAGGCTGGCAAGCCCCTGTCGCACCGATCGAGTATTTGTGACGATAAGACACCGTCGTGAGGAATGAATCGGATGCAACTGAATCGTCGAACCTTCTTGATGGGAGCCGGTCTTGTTGCGGCTCCCCTGGTACTCGCAAGCTGCGGATTCGCGCCGCCCGCGACCCAGTCGTCGGCGGGCGCCGATACGCTGACGTTCACCACCTGGGGTACCGACAGCGAGCTGGCTGGTTTTCAGGCGGCGATAGCCCGCTTTCAGAAGGCGAACCCTGGAACGACGGTCATGTTGAATGCCGTTCCGTACGCACAGATGTTCACGAACATCGACGCGCAGCTGCAAGCCGGGAACCCGCCTGACGTCTTTCGCGTGCCGTATTACACCTTCGGCAGTTATGCCGGCCGCGGTCAATTGTTGGATCTGAGTTCTCGTCTACCGGGTGGCTTCAGCGACTCGTTCACGCCGGCTGCGTGGGCCGCGGTGCAGAACACGGGCAAGACCTTCGGCGTTCCGCACCACACCGACACGTCAGTCATCTACTACAACAAGGCTGCCCTCCAGTCCGCCGGTATCGGCGCTGTGCCGACGACGCTCGATGCAGCGTGGAGCTGGGATGAGTTCCAGCAGGTACTCCAGACCCTTCGAGGCTCGCTGCCTGCCGACAAGTATCCGTTCGCCTACAACTGGCAGGGCAACGGTGTGACACGCTGGCTGAGCTGGTTGTTCGAGTCGAACGGGCGCTTTCTCAGCGATGACCTGATATCTCCCGCCATCGACTCCGACGCCGGCCGGGCTGCTGTCGACTACACCCGCACCTTCTTCTCGGCCGGGTTCGTGCCGCAGAACAACTCAGTCAAATCGACCACCCTCGCCGCCGATACCTGGTACTCGCAGACTGCTGCGATGTCGTCGGGCGGCGCGTTTCAGATTCCGGATGCCGCCAAGAATCTCGACTTCGACTGGGGCGTCACCTACTCCCCCAGAAACGCCCGCTCGGCCGGCGACTTCGGTGGTAACGCCCTCGTCGCGACTGCTGCCACAACCAAGCCAGACCTTGCAGCCAGCTTCTTGCAGTTCATGACGCAGCAAGAAGAGATGAGCCAGTTCTGCGCCAGCGCGTCGCTCCTGCCCACCCGATCCGACCTGACCTCGAGCGGAATCGATTTCGCCGTTCGCCCCGAACTCTCGCCCGTCTTCGTCGGCCAGGCCAGCACGGTTCAAGCCCAAGACTCAGCCCAGGTCGCCTCCCCCTCCATGTCGAAGATCATCACCGTCTTGAAAGACCAGCTCGAACTGGCCTTCGTCGGCGGCCAGAGCACGGCCGACACCCTCACGAACATGGCCACCGGTATCGCCGGGGCGACGTCGCCCACGCAATGACAGCAGCAGGCATCCCGGGTCGCGCCGCCACCGCCACTCTGCCTCGGCGTCGCCGATCACGTTCACGTTCCATCAGGTCGTCGCTCTCGGGGTACGCGTTTCTGTCGCCGAACCTCATCCTCCTCGGTGTGTTCGTTCTGTTTCCCCTCGTGTCAGCCGTCGTCATCAGTTTTGAGCGAACGAACGGCTTCGGCACGGGTACGTTCACCGGCCTCGATAACTATGCGCGGTTGGCAACAGACCCGGTGTTCTGGCGGTCGACCTTCAACACGGCACTGTTCACCGCACTGGTCACTCCGCTGTCGATGGCCTTGGGGCTGGGTGCGGCCGTACTGATGAATTCGGTGTTGCCCGCCCGCGGCCTCTTTCGAAGCATCCTGATCGTGCCGATGGCCATCTCGGGTGTCGCAACCGCACTCATCGGAGTGCTGATCTTCGATCAGAACAACGGCGTGCTCGACAAGCTGCTGCGCTTTTTCGCACTGCCGGCCATCGACTGGCAGTCGGGAGGCGCCGCAGCATTCGCTTCGGTGGTGATTGTCACGCTCTGGTGGCGGGTCGGATTCAACATGCTGATCTACCTGGCTGGGCTGCAGGGCATCAGCCCCGAGCTCTACGAGGCCGCCCGGCTCGATGGTGCCGGCGGCTGGAACCGTTTTCGCTACGTCACCGTGCCGCTGGTCGGACCGTCGTCGTTCTTCCTGCTGATCATGAATGTGATCTATTCGTTCCAGGTCTTCGACATCGTCTTTGTTCTCACCGGCGGAGGGCCCCAGAACGCCACCTCTGTGTTGGTCACCTACGCCTACGACAACGGATTCGTCACGCGGGATCAGGGCTATGCGGCCGCAATCGGTGTGGTTCTTCTGCTGCTGACACTGACGTTCACTGCTGTTCAATGGCGGGCCAGCCGGTCGAGAGATCTCGTCGAGTGAGCGCCGCAACGCAGCTCAGGCCGGCAGCCGGTACGCGAACGTCGGTGCCCGTTCGCAGACCACGTGTCTCGAGTCGCGGCGGCAGTCGGCGGTGGTGGGCGCTTCGGCTCATCATCGCGGTGGTCGTGTCGGTCGTGGTCATCTTTCCGCTGTACTGGATGATCGTGGTGGCCTTTTCGAGCCGATCCGACCTCCTCGGCGGTGACCTCCGGCTGTGGCCGAGCAGCCTGACGCTCGACAACTTTCAACGCGTATGGTCATCCTTCCCGGTTCTCACCTGGTTCGGAAACTCTGCGGCCATCGCCCTCACCGTGGCGATCATCACCGTCAGCGTCAATCTGCTCGGTGGTTACGCTCTGGCGCATCTGAGGTTTCGCGGGTCATCGGTGCTGTTTCTCATTGCCCTCTCGACGCTGATGATTCCGGTGCAAGTGATCATGGTGCCGTTGTTCAATCTGGTCACCGGCCTCGGGTTGTACGGCAGCTACTGGGCCGTGATCCTACCGACGGCCGCCAGCGCGTTCGGTCTGTTTCTGGCACGACAGTTCATTCTCGCCATACCCACTGATCTCATCGAGGCCGCACGGATCGATGGCGCCGGCAACTGGCGGGTGTTCACCCGCATCATCCTGCCCCTGTCGAAGCCCCTGATCGCGGTGCTGTTCTTCATGAGCATCCTGCAGACATGGAACGACTTCGCCTGGCCGCTGATCGCTCTCAAGCAGAACGCGCTCTTCACGCTTCCCATCGGCTTGCTGTACCTGCAGGGCCAGTTCGGGTCGGACTACGGTGGCACAATGGCCTTCGCCCTGCTGAACGTGGCACCGATGATCGTGCTGTTCCTCGTTTTCCAGCGCTACTTCGTGCAGGGCTTCGCGCGCAGCGGAATCCGCTGACGCGAGCCACGGCAGAGCGTCAGACAGGCCACGACGCTGTTCGGACGGAGCGGGCTGGGCACCGCCCTCGGTCAGGCGCGACCCTTCAGGATGAGGTGCCAGTACACCCACGGCAGAACGTAGCGATCCGCCACGAAGGTGAGTCGGCGTTCCTTGGCCAGTCCCTTCCAGAATGGAATTGTCGGCATAGGTCTGTACCGATCGTCGAACTCAGCGAACACGACACTCGACCGCGACACCACGAACGGGCACACCGAGTAGCCGTTGTACGTCTCAGGTAGCGTCTTGCCTTTCAACGCAGCTGCAAGGTTCTTCGCGAGCACCTTCGTCTGCTGCCGCAGAGCTCCCCCAGACTTGGAGTTGAAAGACGCGGCTGCATCACCGAGTGCCCACACGTCGGAGTAACGCGGGTGCCGAAGAGTCAACGAATCGACGTCGACGAAGCCGCCCTGGTCTGGATCGACACACAAGTCGGTGGCTGGGAGCCAGTTCGGAGCTGATTGCGGCGGCACCGCGTGGAGAACGTCGTAGGCGAGCGTCTCACGAGAGCCGTCGGTTCCTTCTGCTGCGATCTGGATGGTCTTCTCAGCGGCATCGACCTCGACGAGTTGACGGCTGTAGCGGACCTCGATTCCGTATTCGGCGACCTTGCGCTCCAGCTCAGCGTCGATCATGGGCATACCGAAAAGCGAGGGCGTGGGCACGACCAGCACAACCCGGATATCGTTCAGCACGCCCTCCTGTCGCCAGAAGTCGCACGCAAGATACATGGGTTTCTGGGCCGCTCCCGCGCATGTCGCCGGCCCCGCCGGCTGAGTGAAGACCACCGTACCGCCGCGCACCCCCCTCAGTACCTTCCACGCTTTCTGGGCGTATTCGTACTCGTAGTTCGAAATCCCGAACGGAGAATCCATGGCCTCTCCCAGGCCTGGAACTGCGTCCCAGTTCTTCTGAATGCCCGGGCAGACGATCAGCTGGCTGTAGCTGACAAGCTCCCCCGAGCTCAGAGAAACCGTCTGAGCGAGCGGGTCGATGCCGTCGACCCGGGCTTTGATCCAGCTGACCCCCTTGGGCATCACCGACGCTTGGGGCTTCGTCGCCTTCGCCGGTGCAGCTGTTCCGCCAGCAACGTGGGAGAACATCGGCTGATAGAGGTGCTGCTCTCGAGGCTCGATGACTGCCACATCGTCGACCTTGTAGCGGCGCAGACGACCCGCGACAGAAAGCCCCGCGTTACCTCCGCCGATGATGACCACGTTGTGATGAACAGAGCTCGATTGACCATATTTCATCGGCCCACCGTAGGCAGGTTTGTCTCCTGGTAGCCAGGGGGGGCAAGCATTGTTGCCGCAACGCGCCACGATGTGCATTCGCCGGTTCGTCGCGTCTGAGATTGTTCCGGCATCTGTCGGTCACGCACTCCGTCAACGCCAGACCGAAGAGCGCGAAGAGAAGGGTCAGTCGACGACGACGACGGCCTTGCCGCCGACCGTGTTCGCCTCGAGGTCGCGATGGGCCTGCACGATTTCGCCCATCTGGTAGACGTGCCCGAGGGGCACCACGGCCGAGCCCTCGGCGAGTGCATCGAGATAGTCCTGGAGCACGGCCGTCGGCAAGCCCTCGGCCTCCCCCGAATACGCGGTCAGCCGAACGCCGTTCGGCAGCCAGTCCATGGGGTAGAACTCGGGGATGATCCAGTCGTCAGAGAGCATCCCTGTGAAGCACACGGTGCCGCCTTGGCGCGTGGAACGCAGGGTGTCGCGCATCACGTTGACACCGACCAGCTCGATGGCGCCGTCGACGCCATCGCCGAGCAGTTTCCGAACATCCGCAGCAACCTCACCAGTATCGACGAGTGGATGATCGACCCCGACCGAGCGCAGAAGGTCGAACCTCGCCCCACTGCGCGTCGTCGAGATGACCGTCATGCCGCGCCGTTTCGCGAGCACAGCAGCGGCGAGCCCGACCGACGAGGTACCACCGCGGATCAGGATGCTCTGGCCGTCGACGGCCTCGAGCCCGACCGCGATCGAACCATACGCCGTCTGCAGCATTTCGGGGACCGCCCCGAGCATCGACCAGGGCAGATCGCTGGTGAACGGAATCACCTGCGAGGCGGGCACCGATACGAACTCGGCATAACCCCCGTCGAACGAGCGGCCCATGCCGCCCATCATCGTCATAACCTGGGCTCCCGGCTCGAATTCACCACCCGGCGCATGGTCGATCACGCCCGTCGCTTCGATTCCCGGAATTCGGGGAAAGTCGCCGGTCGACGCGACGCCTCGACGAAAGTGCAGCTCAGAGCGATTCAGCCCGAACGCCTTCACGCGGATGATCACGTTGCCCGGCGCGGCCACGGGCCGCTGCACATCCCGAAGCTGCAACACCTCAGGTGGCCCCGGATGATCGATCTGCACGGCTCGCATCGTCGCAGTCATGACGCCAGCCCCTCGGCTCGAAGCGATCTCCTGATCGTTGACAGGGTTTCTGCGAGCTCCGTGGCTCGCGTTTCGCTGAGCCCGTCGCCCAGCATCTGCTCAACGTGACCGGCGGCCGACGCGGCAGCAGCGTGAAACGTCTCGCTTCCAGATGGCGTCAGGGCGACCACCATGGAACGCCGGTCGAACGGATGAGCATTGCGCACGGCGAGGCCGTCTCGCTCGAGACGATCGACCAGCTTGCTGGCCGCACCGACGGTGATCTGCAGGTCGTCAGACACGTCTTGAACCCGCGCTCCGCCGGCCCGGTCCGCAATCGATCGCAGAGCCTGAAGGTGCGCGACGCCCAGATGGCCATCTGCCTTCAGGGCCCCGTCGAGCTGGTTCCACAGATCGATTTCGAGCCGGACGATTTCGGAGAAGAAGGTCGCGTAGGGATGCATGACCAGTCAAACTCCATTCCTGTGAACTATATTCCTCGGAATTGAAAAGAGAACAAGCGCATGGCCGCGACCCGGCGCCTGAGGTACGAGTCGAATATAGTACGCTTCTTGACTATCTCGATCGAAATTATGTGGGAGTCTTATGCCGAACGCTGATCCAACACCCGTCGATCTCTGGTCGCGATATGAGATCGAGCGCGCCGACGATGTCGCAACGGCGACTCGGGTCATCGAGGCCGCACAGGCGCTTCGGGAACAGCTCCGTGCCGAACAGTCCGACTCGGAGAGACGTGGAACATACTCACCTGCGGTGCACGAACGCATGAGGGAGAGCGATCTCTACCGCATCACCGCCCCGAGGAGATTCGGTGGTCTTCAGCTGCCACTCCCCGTGTTGACGAAGTCAGTGATCGAGATCGCACGTGCCGACCCGGGCAGCGGATGGTGTTACGCGCTTGGTGCCGGGCACCAGATCACTCTCGCGTCGTATTGGCCCGCAGACGTTCAGGCCGTCGCCTTCGGCCCCCGGGGCGAGTTCATCGCTCCCCACAATTTCGCACGGACGGGAAAGGCACTCAAGGTCGATGACGGATGGCTGGTCGACGGCGAGTTCCCATTCGGATCCGGCGTGCCGTATTCGACGCACTTTCTTCTCACCATTGCCGCCTCCGGCAGCGATGCAGCCGACGATTCCGTCACACTCCTGCTCGAACGTGCGGAATACGAGGTACTCGATGACTGGTCGGGTGCATTCGGCATGAAGGCGAGCGGCTCGAACGCGGTGCGAGTGTCGGGCGTCGTCGTGCCCGACGCCAGGGCGATCATCCGCGGATTCGACGACACCGACGCCACGAGCACCGTCGGCAGCCGCCTC
The DNA here is from genome assembly GCF_036553535.1 of Subtercola sp. YIM 133946. NCBI lineage: Bacteria > Bacillati > Actinomycetota > Actinomycetes > Micrococcales > Microbacteriaceae > Subtercola > Subtercola sp. YIM 133946. The sequence continues at coordinate 89,880 of NZ_JAZHPE010000023.1, read as the reverse complement.
CACGACGATCCGCTCTATTTCGGGCGCACCGACGGGTACCACTATGCGGGGCTGGCTGCCGTGATTGTGGGCACTGCGCGCGCGGCATTCGACGAGTTCGAGCGAATCGTCACCACATCGATGAGCGCGAACATCCGGGGTGCCGGTAAAGCCGACGACCCGGTCTACCAGGAAGTTCTCGGGGGCGCCCTCGCGTCGATCGACTCTGCTGAAACCCTGGCACTGGCTTCTGCCGGCTCGTACGTTCGTGCAGCGCGTCGCGCGGTGCGCAGCGGGGAGACCTTCACTGCGTTGGATGCATCGCGCATGGCCGGGCTGGCGCGAACGGCCGGAGCCCTGGCTACTGCCGCTATCGATGAGATGTTCGTGTACGCCGGCACGCTCAACGTCAGCGACGGAACGCGAATGCAACGGTACTTTCGCGACTCCTCGATGTTCCGAACACACGGGCGCCAATTGCCCCGATCGTCTGCGAGTCAGCTCGCGCGGGACTACTTCGCCGATTCGTCGGTCGCGTGATCGGGCAGCGTCTCCGGCACATTCGTCATCATCTTCGCGAGCAGTCCGATGAGCTGCTCCCGCTCAGCCTGATTCAGAGCTGATGCCCAATGCCTCTCGCGTGCGTTCACGCCCAAGACGATCGTCGCAATCCGGGCTTGGCCCTCCTGCGACAGTGAGACGAAGACGACGCGAGCATCCGCCTCAGAGTACGACCGCTCGACCCAGCCGTCGCGAACCAGCGTTTTGATGAGCGACGAGACAGCCGAGCGACTCATTCCACTGATCGCCGCCACCCTCGAGCTCTCGAGCGGCCCGGCGAGCCAGAGGATCGCAGCGACATAGAACGCCGGTGAACTGAGCCCGCCCGGGCGCTGGGCCCACGATTCGATGTCGTACGACACCATGCGCGACACTCGCGTGAGAAGGAGCACGAGGTGCATGGCAGAACGATCGATTTCAGGCAAACGATCGACCGTGAGATCTACGTAGTTCTGCGTGTACGACGAGATGTCGCTTGTCTTGAACGCTTCGCTTCGCGTCAATGCAGCGCGAGCCGATTCCTGTGGCGTACCTTGCGTCAATCGATGCTCCATCTCGTCGCTGCGGCGACAACTCTACTGTGCACCCACCGGCGGCGAACCCCTGCGGGGCCGTGGTGCCCCTTCTGACGGCGCTTGCGGGTCAGGTCTCTTGGGACGCGGACGGGCGTCTTGTCGGAGAAGGCGACCTCACCGCACAAAGCGAGCAGGCGTACCTCAACGTCGCCCGAGCGCTGATAGAACTGGGAGCATCCACAGATGACATGACCCGAGTCACCGTGTACGTCGTGGGTATGACACCAGAGAGCACCGCAATGGTCATGGCCGGCCGCCGCCGCGCATCCGACGCTCTCGGTGTCGAATTCCAGCACCCCGGCACCTTCGTCGGCGTAACTGCGCTCTGGGACCCGAACTACCTCATCGAAGTGGAAGCCACTGCCATCATCGACTGAAGGAAATCATCGCCGCACAGCGCCCTCCAGCTGATCATCAAGCTATTGATACGTCAACGCGCCCAGGGGTCGTAATCGGCCAGCAGCGGCTCCTGGGCCGGGCGGATGCCCTCCGGAACGTGCTGCAGATTCACCCGCACGCGGTACCAGAGTGAACTCGAGCCCCTCATGCCGTCGATCAGCACATCGGCCGGATGAAGGGCGGCTGCGGCATCCGGATGCCCGGCGCGCCACTGCTCGTACAACTGCGTCGCCTCGCCCTTCGTCTTCGTGCGCGCGACCTCGATGAGCGGCATCGTCGATGATCGACGACCAGACCCGTCGGAGCCCCGGGGCGGCTTCTCCGCCGGGCCGAGCTCTTCAGCGAGGCGCAGCAGTCCCTCGAGCGACCCGGCCGCCTCATCGATTCCGCGGTGCGGGTCGCCGATGTCGGCGAAGCGCTCGAGCACGGTGGCCACGGTGAACTGCTCGGGCTTCAGCGCGCGCACCTCGCTCCATTCGACCGGAGTCGAGACCCGGGCATCCGGGAGCGAACGGATGGAATAGGCCGAGGCGACGGTTCGATCCTTCGCGTTCTGGTTGAAGTCGACGAACACGCTTTCGCCACGCTCCTCCTTCCACCACCTGGCCGAGGCCAGCCCCGGGGCGCGGTTTTCCACCTCTCGCGCGAGCGATTCCGCAGCAAGCCGCACCTCGGCGAAGCTCCACTCGGGGCGGATGCGGATGAGAATGTGCAGGCCCCGCGACCCGCTCGTCTTCGGCCAGCCCACCAGCTCGTAGTCGGCGAGCACCTCCTGGGCGATGTAGGCCACGTCGACGATCTGCGACCAGTCGACACCGGGCATCGGGTCGAGGTCGACGCGCAACTCGTCGGGGTGGTCGAGGTCTTCGGCGCGCACCGGATGCGGATTGAGATCGAGGCAGCCGAGGTTCGCCACCCACGCCAAGCCGGCCGCGGAGCGCACGACCGTCTCCTCGGCCGACGTGCCGCGCGTGTAGTGCAGGGTCGCCGTGTCGATGTACGGCGGATGGCTCTCGGGCACCCGCTTCTGAAAGAAGGCCTCCTCGTCAATGCCCTTCACGAACCGCTTCAGCACCATCGGCCGGCCGCCGGCCCCGCGCAGGGCGCCCTCGGCGACGGCCACGTAGTAGTTCACGATGTCGAGCTTTGTGAGCCCGACGTCGGGGAAGACCACGCGGTCGGGGCTGGTGACGCGCACCTCCTCGCCGTCGATCTCCACAACGGCGGCGGGCGTCTTCGCTGCACTCATGCTGAAACGCTACCGCCGGGCGGCGTGGCGGCGGAAGCGGGTAGCGGTCGAGGGCGCAGCTCACCGGTTCGCGGGCCGGATGACCGCCTAGAGGGCCAACGCCCCCGCCACCGTCGCTCGAGCTCGAATCCGGTCCCGATCGAGATGCTGCCGATTGGTTCGACCCGGCTCCGGTGAACGTTCAGCGTCGGGCGCGCTTCGTTGCGAGCGTGAGGGCAGCAGCTCCCACGATGGCGCCCGCTGTGAGCCAGGCAGCCGTTTCCGCTTTGGTTGGTGCGCCGCCGACAGCTGCAATCTCGGCGCCAGGTGGAACGGGTGACAGGAAGTGCACTCCGGTCAGTGTTTCTGAGAGGTCCCAGAGTTCGGCTGCTGCTGCAGCGTTTCGGGCTGTTCGAGTCGAGAAAGCGGGGCGGGGGTAGCCTCGGATCTCTCCGGGGCCGCCTGGTCCGTAGTACTGGCCACTGGTCGCGTTCGGAGAGGTTGCTGCGTAGAGGGAAGGAAGGGCGCCTTTCGCGCTGTTCTGCCCGACGCTCGTGAGGGCTGCGATCAGAGCGCTCTGCACCCGATCGGTGTGGGTGTGGAGTTCGGTGCGTGCCATGCCCGGATGCGCAGCGATCGATCGGACCGCGGATCCGGAGGCGTGCAGGCGCCGGTGCAGTTCGTACGAGAACATGAGGTCGGCGAGTTTGGACTGTGCGTAGGCGGGCCAGCGCCGGTAGGTGCGCGTGCGCCAATTCGGGTCGTCGTGGTCGATGCGTCCGATGATGTGCGCGAGGCTGGAGACCATCACGACACGTTCGCTGATCTTCGGCAGCAACAATCCGGTGAGGGCGAAGTGTCCGAGATAGTTCGTTCCGAGCTGCAGCTCGAAACCGTCGGCCGTGCGTTGCTCGGGGGTGGCCATCACTCCGGCGTTGTTGATGAGCACATCGACGTGGCCGGTCTGGTCTGCGAATCGGCGGACGGAGCCGAGATCGGCGACGTCGAGTTGCCTCACCGTCACATCGCCGTTCATTCGCGTCGCCGCGGCGGCACCTTTATCGGTGTCGCGGCAGGCGAGGATGACGTGCGCGCCGTGTGCGGCCAGGGCGCTGGCGGCCGCCTCGCCCAGGCCGCTGTTGGCTCCGGTGACGATGATGGTTCTGCCGGTCTGGTCAGGGATGTCCGCTGCGGTCCACCGAGATGTCATACCGCCAATCTACGCAGCAGAAGAGACCCAGCGGCCCCGTCGCAGGGGCCTTGACATCCGCAGCCGCACGGACGGCGACCACGATCGCCGGATTGGGCGGTCGCAACTGTCTCCAGATTGATCGACCTGGTGTCATTCAGGGCAGTCGAGAGGTGTCCAGACGGGGTGCAGAGCACAAGAAAACCCCCTGACTTCCGCGTGATGACAGGGAAGCAGGGGGTTTGAGAGTGGCGGTACCGGTGGGGTTTGAACCCTAGTCGCGCCCCGCTAAACGCATCGCATCCTGCCGAGATGCCCGTATTTGCAGTGCTCTTGAGCAATATCGATACGGTTACGACACCGCACGATGAGGTGTACCGTTGCCATTCCGTTGCCACTAGTAGTGTTCGGGGCATGGGGGACGAACTTGAGATCGTCGTGGGCACCACAGCAAGTGAACGGCGGGCCGAGCGCGTCCGGCAACACCACGACCAATGCCAGGAGTCCCTCGCCCACAAACTCGCCTATGGGGGCAGCGAACGTCGAACCGCACTGAACCTGAGAGTGCGCGGCGAGCTTGTCTTCTACTGGATTCCTGACATCGAGGAGTTGAAACGAACGGGCGATCTCTACGGGGCACTGAACCTCGCGCGCGAATGCATGGTCGCGGTCGGGAACAACCGTGAATGGGACACGATGCCGCCCGGCTGGGCCGCGAAAGTCGCAATCATTGAACGCAAGCTTGGCAACTATCGGGCCGAGGTCGACGTCCTAGAGCATGTGCTCGAAATGAATCGCTCCTTCCCCGAGCAGTTCCCGCCGGCCGATGTCGAGAAGCGGCTGACGAAAGCCCGCAGCTGCTCGTGGCGCAGTCAGCTGTCCGTTCGTAGCTCGTTCGACGAGATCCTGCAGCCCGGCCAAATCAACTACCTCGACTGGTTGTTCGAGGAGTGGCCGGACACCCTCGGTTTCAACGACACGATGCGGTTCATGCATTCATCCGGTGCGCTGGTCACCAGATGGCTACAACGCGGTGAACTCCCAGGCGACCGCAGCGGTGGTCACTGGAGGATCTCGAAGACCGAGCTTCGAGCAGCGTTCGAAGCCGGTAGCAACCACACCATGGAACCCGTACGACGACCTGAACCCGAACCGCCCACGGCGAGAAAGCCGTGGCTTGAGAAGACACTCGAAGAAATAGGCCGCTCCAGAATCTGAAACTACGGCCGTAGCGTGAACTACGCGCACCTAGACGACGACGGACCGACCACCGGCGTCACGCCGGCCATATGAGCCCACGCTTTGAGCCCTATATTGGGGACTGGAGCTCCGGCCCATGCTGCGTCCCATCGTCCTGAGAGCCCCAAGGGGGTCAGGCGGAGGGCTCGTCTGCCGAAAGGTCGCGTGGATCTTCACCCTGCTGCAAGCTGAAGTCACCTTGCTTCACAAGACCAAGTATCGGGGCCGGATGACCCAGCCGTGAGGCCATGCTGAAGACCGTTTCGCGGATGAATGGATAGACGGTCATAAATGCAACCCGCTCCGCAAACTCGATGATCACGGCTTGATCAATATGAGTCTCTTGAGACAAAACGTAGCGAGCCGCTATATCGACCGAGTATTCCCCCGCCGTAGCTTCAAATTTGTACACAAATCTGATCCACAGGAAGCCCCGTTCATGTCGGACAGCTCCCGATATTGCGGACCGGTCTTCGAATCCTTCATCCTCGCGGGCAACGCCCCTCGCCACGATTTCGTAGACTTCGATGCCGTCGATGTCTATGGATTCAACAAGAGCCTCTATGTCCGTGATCGGGCCACTCATGCTGACAGAGCGAAAGCAACCTTGGCGGCGGGCACGGTGCGGGTGGTTCGCACCGGCGCGAACGCCGGGTCTTCTTGACGGCCTGCGAAGACGAAGGACACCCATTCTCCAGAGTTCGCGAGCTGGCCCTTATCTGCCGCGACAGCATGGCCTACGAGCGCTCCAACGGCGAGGGCATACCTGCGCACTGTCGAGAGCTTCGGGTCGCTATCGTAACGTTCAAACGATGCTACCGAGGGTTGGGTGATTCCCAATCGATCGGCAACTTCTTGCTGAGTAAAGCCCTGGCTCTCACGGACCTTCACCAGAGACCTTAGAAACTCGCGATCGCGTCGGACGAGTTCAGCAGCGCGAAGTTGATCGGGCGAAGTCGGATCGATTCCGATCAGTTCAGCTAGTTCTTGCATAGAGTGGAGTCTATACGCACCGAATGTCGGCTACGCGAGTGGATTTTCGATGTTTCCCCAGAGCGTATTGTCTGGGTCGTGGTAACGCAGAATGGCCCTCTGAATCTCACCGTTCTGTCGTGCGGTCACCGATAGAGGGTCACCTGAGGTGTCCTTCAGGTGAAATCGAAGCGAGACCAGGATGGACAAGTCACTACTTGGTTCGGCGTGGTACAAGCGGTACTGCTTGCCGTCGACGTTCCACCTCAGTTCCCACAAGACAGGGTCCTGAGCGATTTTCTTGACCTCGTCCTGAGGCGTCAACCCGCCTTCCTGCGCCAATTGCATGACGGAGCTGATCTCGGCGTATAGCGCGTGCTTCTGGATATTTGTGAGCCCTTCGAAAACCGCCGCCATCTCTGCGATCACGTGTGGAATCACACTTGGACCGACGCGACAGTGGACCCAATCCAGAGGAACCACTCGCGGCGTCGCGCAACGTGATACTGGATTCGGCACGTGTTCCAATCAGACTCATTGACTGAGCGAGAGTCTAGCCAGACTTGCCGTCATTCATTCCGAAGCGCACTCCAACCGGTCGAAGTGGGTTCATCGCGCACGTGTGATGCGCGCGTAGTTCACACGACTCTTCATCACTGTCCCGGTACAACCGGACTCCGCGCGCACGCGTCGCGCCTGTAGTTCACTGCTCGCTGCACTCGACCAGTCAAAGCAGCCCGCGCGCGTGTGATGCGTAGGTAGTTCAAATGGGGCGGTTCGAACGGTACGAAGGTAAAACGGGTGGGTCCCTCTGCCGAACGTTCGGCATCGGCCATGCGCGTGTGCGCGTTGCGCTTGTAGTTCACCATCCGGCTCTCGCTAGTGTCTGGGCATGGGTAATGAGCGAGTGGAGGACCTGTCGGGGAGTTTCGAATTGGATTCGGGATGGTCAAGAGCCACGATGATGCTGAATCACGTTCGACCGATCTCTTTCGATGTATGGGTGCCAGATGATGACGCCAAGTCCATCGCTATTGGCTCGGCTCGAGTGGAACGGGTTGGGGGCCCATCGGCGGCTGACGAGGCATACAGGCGTGATCTCTATTACTGGGTGGGCCGTCTCGCGGTAGCCGGAGGCAAGGCTGAGGCGGCCATGAAGCGTCTTCTGGTGCTGGATAGGAAGCTGGCGGAGCGTTCATTTGAGGAAGTCGACGAGACTTGGGCGACTCTGGTGAAGCTTCTCCGATCAACTGAGCAGAACATCCCGGGTTTGAAACAAGTTCTCGATTGGAGTGACACGAACCGGGTGAAGATTCGACGCGATGACGCGATCCACTGTGACTGGTGGGACTGGGCCGACACCGAGCTGACGAAGGGCCGAACGTTCCGCAAAGGGCCTTCAGCGCTGGTCGTCGACAAGTTCGACACCCTCACAGACGCCGCCTTAGCGGTCGAGGAGTTTGCGTCCCGCCTCGATGAACTCGTCGGCTTGCGCTGGTTGACAATGCGGATCATTTCCCCTGATGCTGACGCGCGCTAGTCGCCAGCACTGAGCATGTCGACGTACTGCTGAGCTTGCTCGGCGTCCAGGTGGTGGGCGCGCATGTATGCCACCCGGATCTCGTCATCGGTTGCGTACTCGAGCGCCGCGATGTCGATGTCTTGGGTGATCATCGCTACGATGACCGGGTCCACGCCGGCGAGAGACCGCACTGGCGTCGGCCTGCTCGATGCTGTGGGCCCCTGTGAGCGCTTCTCCGCGTGGGTGGCTGTTGAGTGTGCGGGGGCTGTTCCACGGCGGCTAGAGCCGGCAATGCACGCAGCTGTGCGCCTTTCTCATCTAGGCGTCGCCGCCACGCTTCGATCTGGCGGCGGGTGTCCCGTTCGACGAGCTTCGGGTTACGTCGACGTGGGTCGTACTTGTAGTGGAGGTTGTGCTGCTCTCGTTTGCGTTGCTTCTCCCACGCGTGGAGCCTCGCCATTCGCTTCAGCGTGAACTCCTCATCGCCGAGGTTCTCCGAGACGAGTTCACGCATCGCGTTGACCCACTGCTCGGCCGAACGTTCGTCGATCGCCAGCATCTCGAGCTGCTTCGCGCGCACCCGTTGCTCGTCGGAGTCGATCCACATCACGCCCGCCTGCGGACCCAGGCTGCTATCCGACATCCGGCGGACGCTCGACATGTGATTTCCCTTCAGTACTGCGAGGTGATCCGGATGCAGCCGGAAAGGCCGTCTTGCGTGAGAGATGACAGAGTTGAGAACCCACCGTGGTTGATACCAACACCGCGTGCGTCGCCGCCAGATTTCAGTTCGTCACCTCACGAGTTCGGGAGCGTCAACCAACCGCCCGCGAGAGGGAACGACTGGCTGGTGCCGTACGACGGTGCGCCGCCCGGTTTGCTGGCGTAATTGTGGAGCGCGAAGGTGGGGTTACCGGCGGACTGCGACTGAATCGAAACATGGATCTCCACCTTCTGAATCACCGCTGTCGCGGGGACGGTGTCTGCGATCTTCGTGCCGTAGAACCATGCACCCTGCCAATGATCCTGGGACAGCACTTGCGGGTTTGACCAGCCTGACCCGTACGTGGAGGAGTAGGAGCCGGCGTCGTACGCGTTGAACGTGTCGACGTGGTTGCTGACACCGCCGCCCGGGTTCGGGGGTGGGGTGATGGTCGCTGAACCGGTCGACATTGGGGCGACAGCGAACCCGCCGCCCTGCCACACCAGTTTCCACAGGTCACCGACCGTCGGGGTTGTGCCGACAGGGTACGGGACGGTCACGTTGCCAAAATCGGTGCTGAGCGTGCACCAGTTGCCCGTCACACCGGTGATCGTGCCTTCGCCAGGCTTCGGGACGGCGGCACCCATGCGAGTATTCCAAAGCGAAGACGACGCGTTCGCTGTCACCTTTCGACGAGCCAGAGAGCGCAAGGGGCTCACCCAAGAAGACGTGGCTCGTCACATGACGATGCGCGGGTACGACTTCCATCAGCAGACCGTTTACAAGATCGAAAGCGGTAAACGAAAGGTCACCGTAGGTGAGGGTGTCGCTCTAGCCGAACTCGTCCATATTCCCGTGGAGTCTCTGGCTGATCGATTCCCCGACTCTCCCGAATCGCTAGCAAACGATGTCCGCCGTGCCGGTCGCGACTACGCCGAAGACCTGTTCAATACCGCAGCGAACATGATTGGACTGCGTTCGTTCCGAGCTATATACCTAGACGCCGTTCAGAAGTACGCCGAGCATCCGACCGCTTGGGTAGAGGACCCCAACGGCGATCGAGTGCCAATGACGGAAGTATTTCTCTCACTAGCCATGTTTCCGGGCATCGGCGATTACCTAACGGCGTGGAAGGAGCCCCTCGCAAATCCCGCCGCGCGCGCGACGCTCAAGGCGTCCGGCTGGGACCCCGACGAGGAGGAAGAGTTTGGGTAGCGTCCACTCGTACACGACGGCTGCGGGCAAGCGATACCGGGTGCTCTATCGCAAACCCGACCACTCGCGGGGCCAGAAGCGTGGGTTTAGGACTAAGCGTGACGCTGACCTGTACCTGGCGTCGGTTGAGGTGTCGAAGGCTCGAGGCGAGTTCATCGACGCGTCAGCCGCAAGATCAACCGTGAGCGCGCTCGGAGTCGAATGGCTGGCGTCACAGACGCACCTCAAGCCGTCATCATTTCGGCCTGTCGAGATCGCGTGGCGGCGGCACGTCGAGCCGAAGTGGGGTATGCGCGCAGTAGGCACAATCCGACACACTGAGGTGCAGACGTGGGTGTCGGAGATGAGCGCCGACTCGGGTGCCACGACCGTCCTGAGGGCCTACGGAGTGCTCGCTGCGATCCTCGACAACGCCGTGAAGGATCGACGCGTCAACGCCAACCCAGCTCGCGGGGTGAACCTCCCGCGCAAGGTCGGAAAACGCCGCGTATACCTGTCGCACGACCAGGTGCAGACCCTCGCCGACAGTGCCGGCCAAAACGGCACCCTCGTCCTCTTCCTCGCCTACGCGGGCCTTAGACGGGGAGAGGCGACCGCACTCCGCATCCGAGACATTGACACGCTCAGACGGCGTGTGCTGGTCAGCGAGAACGCTGTCGACGTCAGCGGCACGATCATCGTCGGCACCCCGAAGTCGCACGTCACCCGCTCGGTGCCGTACCCGGCGTTCCTGTCGCTGCCGATCGCCGCTCTCTGCCAAGGCAAGGATCGTGACGCACTCTTGTTCGGCGACGGACACAGTCACATGCACCTGCCGCACTCGCTGAGGGGGTGGTTCGCCTCGGCCGTCAGGAAGTCGCAGGCGGCCGACCCGACGTTCTCGCGGCTGACGATACGACATGCGACACACGGCTGCGAGCCTCGCAATCTCGGCCGGCGCGAATGTGAAGGCGGTGCAGCGGATGCTCGGTCACGCCTCCGCCGCGATGACGCTCGACACGTACGCGGACCTGTTCGATGACGACCTTGACGCCGTTGCCACGGCTCTGAATAAGGCCAAGAATTCTGCGGATGTTGCCAAACCGTTGCCAGAAGCACCTCCGGCGCAAGCAAACACCCCTGACTTCCGCATGATTACGGGGAAGTAGGGGGTTAGAGAGTGGCGGTACCGGTGGGATTTGAACTCGAATGAGCCTCAGATACCCATGGTGGATGGGGCCAAAAACCCCGGAAATACAAGGATATTGGGTCTCATGGAGGCGCACCAAATCACATGAATTTCAACCAAGTGTGTCCAAAATGTGTCCAAACCTCGAGAGCCGGGACTTTGGCACCTAAGCCTTTCGTCCAGGCAAATGCGGAGCGGTCCACATCAACGTCGGGCGCGCAAATAGCAAATTCGGACCACTTTGGGTATTGACGTAACGTTCATTATCAGCGCAACTTCACCGTAAGCCATAGGGCGATGTCTGGGCCACCGCCGACCAACATAGTCGCGCAACCATCTGCGCGACGAGCACATGCCGATACGGGGGCGGGGTGGGCCCCGATCGGACACGAACGCGCCGTATCAATCGTCAATTCGTGGAGCTGCATAGGTCATCAACTGCGCATCCCGCGTCCGCGAGCGGTACCGCCAGTTGTGAAAGTGGGCGTCGTCAGACGGCGCTGTTGGTGAGTGAGCGTCGACCGACGAGCGGAATCAGGTCGGCTGCGATGCGCTCCAGCTCCTCGTGCAGTGGAGACGATTGAATAAGCAGTAACGTCAGCCCGGCATCCTGATAGGCCAGGATGCGTTCGGCGACCTGCTCAGGCGTGCCCACTAGATTGGGCCGAAGTCCACGCGTGCCGACAGAGTATTCGCGTTTGCTGAGCTCGACGTCGAGCTGCGAGTGAGCGCGGAACTCCTCAAATGAGGCGTAACCCGGAGACCCGGGATCCACCGTCGTGATGCGATCGAGCTCCCGCTGAGCCTCGGCTTCGGTGTCGCGAACGATGACGTACGCTGCCATTCCGAACTCGGCGAAGTCGGAACCTGTGACGCGATTGCGGCGCTCGTTTAGGTCAGTCACCTTGTCGCGCACTTCCTCGACCGTGCCGCCGTGCAGAACGTACGAGTCGGCGAATGCGGCAATAGCGTCGCGACCAGCTTCACTCTCCCCTCCAGCAAAAATCGCGGGCAGCTTGTTCGGCTTCGGCGAGAGCACGGCCTCATCGACCGAGTAGTACTCGCCGTTGTAGCTGAACGGAGTAACGCTCCACAGGCCCTTCAGTATCTCGACGAATTCGGTCGCCTGAGAGTAGCGGGCGTCATGCGTGGTGAAATTCCCTCCGTACTGTTTCGCTTCTTCGGCCCACCACGCCGCCACGACATTCAGGGCGAACCGGTCGGAGCCGATGTCGGTGATTGTCGTCGAGGTCTTGGCGGCGACCGTGGGCAGGTGAAAGCCCGGCCGGATCGCAGTCATCACCCGCAGATTATCGGTGACGGCCAGAATCGCGCTGCTGAGCGCCCACGCTTCGAGGCTGGGGGCCTCGATGCCCTTGCGGTCGTTCAGGTACAGCTCGGGCACCAGAGTTGTGTGGAAGCCGAGGCGATCGGCCTGCACCGAGATCTGTTTGATGTAGTCCCACGTAGCGGGCATGCCCTCGTCGCCGACATTGCGCAAGAAGCCGCCGTACACCGGCGTCCAGTATCCGAAATCCATTGGTCTACTCCTTTGTCAGTGGCTCGCGTGTCAGCAGCTCGAGCGATCGGGATATGTCGCCGATCAGGTCGTTCGGGTCTTCGAGACCGATCGAGAGCCGCACCGTGCCGTGCGAGAAGCCAGCTTCAACAAGCTGCTCCTCGGAAAGATGGCTGTGTGTCATCGTCGGCGGGTGGATGACGAGGCTTCGTGCATCGCCGATGTTCGCCACCAGGCGGAAGATCTGCAGAGAATCGATGAATCGCTGTGCCGCCGCTTCGCCGCCGGCGAGGTCGAACGAGAAGACCGATCCGGTGCCCTTCGGCAGGTACCGGCGGCCCGGCTCGTACCAGCGGTTGCCTTCGAGGCCCGCATAGTGCACCGCCGCGACTCCGGAATGGGCATCGAGGAATCGTGCCACGGCGAGAGCACTAGTGGTCTGTCGTTGCACGCGCAGGTCAAGTGTCTCGATGCCCTGGAGGATCTCGAAACTGTTGAACGGCGAGAGCGAAGGGCCGAGGTCGTGCACGAGCTTTGTCTTTGCGTAGACGAGGAAGGCGCTGCGTTCGCGGCCGAACGTCGTCCACAGCGTAACGTCGCTGACGCGGTCGTAGGGTTCTGTGAACTGCGGCCACCGTGCGGGGTCGGCACCGAAGTCGAAGGTGCCGAGATCGACGATCACCCCGGCCAGCGAGTTGCCGTGCCCGCCGAGGAACTTCGTCGCCGAATGCACGACGATGTCAGCCCCGAAGTCTTTTGGGCGCTGCAGGTACGGTGTCGCGATCGTGTTGTCGATGATGAGCGGAACGCCGGCCGCATGCGCGATGTCGGCGATCTCCTGCACGGGCAGCACGCTGTTGATCGGGTTGCCGATCGACTCCGCGAAGTAAGCACGAGTCTCTGGCTGCGCCGCGGTACGCCAGGCCTCGAGGTCGTCCTGGTCGACGAACGTCACGTCGATTCCGAAATCGGCGAAGGTGTCCGCCAGAAGGTCGACCGTTCCGCCGTAGAGCTGGCGCGCGGCGACGATGTGCTGGCCCGATTTGGCGAGGGTCAGCAGAGCGATGGCGGTGGCCGCCTGACCAGAAGAGACAGCAAGCGCCGCGACGCCGTCTTCGAGGGCAGCGAGGCGTCTCTCGAGGGCGCCCTGCGTCGGGTTGCCCGTGCGTGAGTACAGGTTGCCGACCTCACGCAGCGCGAAGATGTTCTTCGCCGACTGGAAATTCGCGAACTCGTAGGCGACGGTCTGATAGATCGGCACGACGGCCGGATTCTGCGGCTCACCGTTCGACGCTCCGGCGTGCACCTGGTCTGTGGCGAAACTCACTGCAGCAGTGATCTGCTCCGCGATCTCCCCCGTCACTGCACGCGCCGCGCGATCGACTCGGTTGCTCCCGACCGCACGGCTTCGAGAAACTGCACCACGACCGCAGCCGTGGTTCGGTGGGTCGAATCGTTCAGTACGTCGTGCTTCGCGCCTTCGATGACCCAGATCTGGGCATCCGGATTCGACCGATACGTCGCCAGTGCGTCGTCGAGCGGGCTGACCAGGTCGGCACCGCCGTGAATCGCGACGACGGGAACCGTCAGGGTACTCAGATCACGAGCCACCAGATCGGCGTCGAGCGCCTCGGCGAACGAACCGTGCTCGACGCCCGCATCGGCGTCGAGCACACCGCGGTGCACGGGGCACGTGGTTCGCTCGAGCAGTTCTTCTTGCCAGTCGGCCGCGACGAAGGATGCTCCCGCCGTCGGGTAGGCGGCGACGATGACCGCCGCGATCTCCGACCCGAGCTCTTTCGCAACATCGACGGCAGAAACCGCGCCGACGTCGGAACCGACCACGACGATCGGCGCGGTCAGCTCGGCCGAGGCGATTCGCGAACGGATCTCGTCTGCGACGTCGCCCTCGTTGCCGAACGCATCAGCGAAGGCGACGACCGCGTAAGCGTCGATCGAGATGCGGTTGCCGAAGCGGTTGTACACATCTGGCGTCTCACCGCGGCCGCCCAGCACGACGACCGTGCCGCGAACCCGCAGTCCCTGAGGTACGGGCCAAGTTCGGGAGATCAGCGGTGATGTCGTGGTGGTGACGGTGTCGTGGGTGGTGGTCACGGGAGACGGTTCCTTTTCGTGAGGGTGGTTGACGGCGAAGAGAAGTGAAGTGTCTGGGAGCAGTGTCGGGGCAAGGAAGGCGGTCGAGACAGAGAGTCAGAGCGCCGCAAGGGCAGGTGCCGCCACATTTGCGGGGTGCTGTCGCTGCCAGCCCAGCGCCGGGGCGACTTCGGTGGCGAGCAGTTCGAGAGCCCGAATGGATGCATCGAGCGTCGGCCGCGCCGGGTTGAACTGCGCAAGCAGATCGGTCGCTACGGGTAACGCCTGTTCGCGGCCGAGCTGTTCGATGACCTCATCAGGATGCCCGTAGAACGCGTGGAAGCGGAACAGCGCGTTCTCCAGGCTGTCGTCGCCGAGGTTGTCGAACCCGCTGTGCTTCTTCATCGAGATCAGGCTGTCGAGAATGCCGTCGCCGATGAATGTGAGCGACTCCTCTTTCGACGCGGCGGGGAAGATCAGGCGGGACAGCCCGACGCGCGCGGTCGGTTTGGTGAGCGACGCGAGGTAGGCATCTGCCCACGGACGCTGCACGACGTCGGTCGGCTCGCTGTGCCCGTAGGTCGCGCGGTTGAGCAGCAGGTTGCTGCCGGCCGCGGCCGCGTAGTGCGCACCCTGCTCACTGAAGACGCCCTGCCAGATGCGATTCTCGGCGAGATCGGTCGAGAACGGCTTGAGTTGCGGCCCACCCTCGAACAGCGGCTCGCCGGCCAGTGCGCGACGCAGGCGGTCGAGGCCGTGTGTGGTGAGTTCACGCTTCTTCTCGATGTCTTTGCCAAGGGCCCGGTAGGCCGCCGGGTCGTATCCGCTGCCCACACCCAGCTGCACGCGGCCGCCCGAGAGCAGGTCGACGACGGCGACGTCTTCGGCCAGGCGGATGGGGTCTTCGAGGGGCAGGATCGTGATGGCGGTCCCGAGATGGATGTTCGTGGTCTTGGCCGCGACGTTGGCCAGAAACGTCCACGGCGAACCCAGGCCGGCATTCGGCTGCGGCGAGAAATGGTGCTGAGCGACCCATCCCGTGTCGAAGCCGAGTTCATCGGCTGCGACGAACAGTTCTTGGGCGTTGAAGTACGACTGTTTGAGTGAGTCGCCACCCTCGACATGGGTGAGAAAACCGAGCTTGAACTTCGTTGGCTGCGACACGATCGATCCTCTTCCATCTGGTAGTCGTGCGACTGTATCAATTTCGCAACCGCGTCAGTGTAACAAAGCGATCATTGTTGAAACATAACGACATGCGTCTCTGCGCCGGGCCAGCGATACCCCCACTGTTTGCCTGTGACGCATCCGCTCTCGCACGGGACGGAGCCGCACTCCCACGGGACTGCGAGATGGTTTGAACAATATGATTGAAGCAATCATTGTGAACATCGAACCCGGAGAGACTACGGATGAGCTCGACGACGGTCAGCCGAATTTCACCCGAGTGGCTGGCGCAGCGCATCGCCGACACCAGCGCCGTGGGCATCGGAGAAGCGGTGGCCGCGCTCATCCGATCGGGCGATGTCGAGCGTGGAGCGCAGCTGCCCACCATCCGCGACCTGGCGAAGGCGACGGGCACGAGCGTCGGAACAGTGTTGACGGCATGGAACTCACTACGAGAATCGGGCCTCGTCGAGACCCATCGGCGCGGAGGCACGACCGTCGCCCTCGAATCCGAGGCAGCGCTGCCCGGGCCGCCGTTCTCCGATTGGTCGGCTATCGACCTCTCGCAGAGCGCTCCCGACATCTCGCTGCAGCCCGAACTCGGTGCCGCGCTGCTATCGACGCTCGATTCGAAGAACCTCAACGTCTTCGGCCGCGAATACATGACCGAACGGCTACTCGCTGCCGTGACGCCGACGTGGCCCTTCGAGCCCGAAGCCTGGGTGACCGCGGGGGGAGGCACAGAGGCGCTACTGTTGGCCACCGCTGCGGCGGCACCCCCCGGATCGGTGGTCGCGGTCGACGAGCCCGTCGGTCCCGGTTTTCTCGATACCCTGCGCGAGCTCGAGCTGACCGCCATCGGTGTCGCGGCAGACGACGAGGGCCCCACGGTCGATTCTCTGCGAGCGGCGCTGGCCCAGCATCCGGTGGCTTTCGTCTTTCAGCCGGGAGCACCCTTCGCCGTCAGCCACCAGGTCTCACCCGCCAGAGCGGAACAACTCGCCGACGTGCTCCGATACCATTCGGAGCCGGTCTGGATCGTCGAAGACGACTCCATCGGCCCGCTCGGCGTCGCGGAGTCGCCGTCGCTCGGCGCGTACCTTCCGCGCCAAGTCATCCGCATTCGCAGCTACTGCAAAGCGTTCGGCATCGACGTCAGAACCAGCGTGCTGGCGGGGTCGCGCGAGCTAATCGAACGCACGATTGCACTGCGCAGCCACGGGGTCGGGTCGAACAGTAGAATCCTGCAGGATGCCCTGGCCTACCTGATCGACAGCGACGACGCTGCGGCCTCAGTGGCTCTGGCGCAGTCGACGTACGCCGCTCGCCGCGCCGCGTTGACGACGGCGCTGCGGCGCGAGGGACTTCGCGTGCGCTCGGGCCCCGAGTCCCTGGTGGTCTGGGTCGAGGTGAACGACGAGACGGATGCCCTGCTGACGCTCGCCCGCAAGGGCATCTCTGTCGGTGCCGGCAGCAAATCGTTCGTGACGCCGCCCTCGACGCCGTTGCTGCGCATCTCGGCGACCCAGTTGCCCGACGACGAAGCTCTCATGGCACAACTCGCCCGCGCCATCGCCGAGGCATCGAGCGCGAGCAATCGCGAATACTTCGACTGACAACGACGGCGGAGCGACTCGTTTGTTGGCAGAACATAACAGTTTGTTACTGCAACAATAAGTAAGGAAACACAGCCCGACCGCTCCCGACGACGACAATGGCGAGACATACATACGTCGATTTCGCGAGGGGCACGACCGCAATGACAGAAACAGGCAACCGCCGTCAGATCAAACTCGGTGCAGTTCTCACCGGAGTGGGAGGGCCCAGTCAATTCAATACCTGGCTCGATCCGAACATCCCGTCGAACGCCAGCATCGATATCAATTGGTACATCGAACAGGCACGAATCGCAGAGGCTGCGAAGTTCGACCTGGTCTTCATCGTCGACAGTCAATTCATCACGGCAGACTCACCGCCGCACTACCTGAACCGGCTCGAGCCACTGACCCTGCTGTCAGCCCTTGCCGTGACGACAAAAAACATCGGGCTGGTCGGCACGTTGACCACCTCGTTCAACGACCCGTTCTTCATCGCACGGCGCTTCGGCTCACTCGACGTGATCAGCGGCGGCCGTGCCGGCTGGAACGTCGTCACCAGCGGCGACGCGGGCACAGCAGGCAATTTCAGCCTCGACGAGCACTACGACTACGACACTCGATACGGGCGCGCGTTGGAGAACGTACAGGTTGCTCAGGGACTCTGGGACTCGTACGAAGACGATGCCTTCCCCGCCGACCGCGAGACCAAGGTGTTTCTCGACCCGTCGAAGCAGCACACCCTAAATCACCGCGGCGAGTACTACCACGTGGTCGGCCCGCTCAACCTGTCTCGCTCTCCCCAGGGCCAGCCCGTCATCTTCCAGGCCGGCGACTCCGAGCAGGGCAGAGACCTGGGCGCGGCCATCGGCGAGGGAATCTTCACCCACGCCCCGACCCTCGAGGCAGCACAGGCCTTCTACAGCGACATCAAAGCTCGGGCCGCCGCCAAAGGCCGCAATCCCGATCACGTTCTGATCGTTCCGGGGGTATCTGTGTTCGTGGGCGACACCGATGAGGATGCGCGCGAGATCGAGCGAGTCACCCAACTCGCCGACGGCGGCTTCGAACAGTCGCTGGCCGAATTCGGCCGGGCATTCGCCTGGCACGATTTTCGCCAGTACGATCTCGATGCGCCGTTCCCGGCCGAGACCCTGACGTACGCGGAGCGCGGGTTCTACACGCAGGCAGCGAAGATCGTCGAGCTGGCGGTGGAGAAGAAGCTGACCCTGCGCCAGGTCATCGAGACGACGTCGAGCCCGCGTCAGGGCCCGTTCGTGGGCTCGGCCGAGACGGTCGCAAACGAGTTCGAACGCTGGTTCGAGCAGCGTGGGCTCGACGGGTTCAACATCCACATCGGTCATCCCGATCAGTTCGCCCGCTTCGTGGACGAAGTGCTGCCCATCTTGCGTGCGCGCGGCCTGTTCCGCACAGATTACGAGGGCACCACGCTGCGGGAGAACCTCGGTCTGCCGTTCGTCGAGAACCGTTATACCGCTGCTCGCGAGGAGCTCGAAGCGTCATTCGCCGACCCCGAAGAGGCCGAGCAGGAGCCGTTGTTGCCCGCCCGCTGATGCACGCGAAAGCGGTCACAGATGTGGGGCCGTCACTCTCTCGAGGGTGACGGCCCCAGATGTGTTGCACTCGTCAGTTGCCTACGTGTTCGGTGCCGAACACGGGAATCTTCTCACCGGCCTCGATGGGCACCGGCAGCTTGTTCTGCGCGGGCGCGAGCGGGCACGGCGAGAAGTCGGTGTAGGCGCACTGCAAGTTTCCGGCGCGGTTGAAGTCCAGCGCGAACGGGCCGCCACCGACGGGCAGTACGGTGTGCAGCGACCTGCTCGCCCGATAAGTGGTGACACCGCTGGTCGAGTCGGTGAAGACCGCGAATGCGGCACCGGGCTGGCCGGCCCGCGGCGCCTCCAAGAACAACAGACGGTGCTCCTCGCCACCCAGTTCGAAAACGACTTCGCCCACTGCTCGGTGGCTGTGAGTGATTCCCTCGACCGCTGCTTCGATCGCGGTATCGCGCGAAAGATCGAACGGCTCGAAGACCGCGTCGATGACCCATGCGGGGTCGGGACTGTACGCGGGTGTCTCGACGTACCATTCGCGCAGTCCGTGCGCCGGGTCGATCGGGCGCACGAGGTCGACACCGCCGCGCTCCGAGAGCTCGATCACGATGTCGCCGAAACGCGCAGCGCGCCGAAACTCGCGCTCCGCCACCACGGCGAAGGTGTGACGCCCGGTGACCGCACTCGCGTCGATGGTCAACTCCTCCGAGTCCCCCAACTCCACCGTCGGGCCTTCCGGTCCGGTAGCCCATTCGCCCGGCAGTCCGAAAAGTCGCCTCGGTGTCTGGTCGAGCCGATAGATGGCCGAGTAGGCGAGGAATCCGTACGGGTCACGCCGGCGCGCCTCATTCTGCTCGCGACAGACATTCCAGTCGCTCGTGAATGCGGGTGTGCCCAAAGAGATCGTCATCTCACGACCTGCGCAGCGCCGAGGGGAAGTCTCGTGTACAGCTCGTCGGCGATGACGTGCAGACTCTCGAGGAATTCCGGCGAATCGTTCGGGAGCGGAATACTGAACAGATAGTCGGTCGATCGTGCGACCGCAGCATCGTCGTTCAGACGCTCGGCGATGTCTTCGATCTCGCCGTAGTAGACGTTCGAACGCGCAAGGTAATCATCGGGCGATGTCGCTCCGAAGCCGGTGTACTGACGGGGGTTCTTCTCGAAGTCGGCGCGAATGAGCGCGATCGCATCGGCCCTCGATGCCGCGGGCAGCACAGACCGCGACACTCCGATGCGCGGCGATGCGTCGGCCGTGTAGGCGTCGAGATAGCGGTCGATAAGCGCCGATTGCACCGGCCCGGTCTCGCCCGCGAACGCAAGGCGGTGCAACAGCAAGCCGTCACCTGCTCGCCCGATGTTCGCGGCATTTGCCGGCGTGGCCGTCGCCTGCCAGAGACGAGACAGCAACGGTTGCGGCGGCGGGTACACGCTCAGCGATTTCTCACCGCTCTCGATGACTCCCTCGAGCGCATGTCGCAGCTGCGCGAAACTCTCGTCGTAGAGCGCGTCTTTCTGCTCTTCCGGCAGCCCGAAGGCCTCGAACGCAGGCGTTGAGAAACCCCCGCCATTGCTCTTGCCGACACCGAACTCGAGGCGGCCGCCACTGAGGTAGTCGGTCACCGCGGCCGTCTCAGCAAGACGGATCGGATGATCGAACACCACAGGAATGATGGCCGTGCCCAGCCGGATAGACGTCGTGCGCTGGGCCGCGGCCGCCAAGAAGGTGAGCGCCGATGGCAGACCGATCGGAGCGAAGTGCGCCTCCGCGATCCAGGCGATCTCGTAGCCGGTTCGCTCGGCGATCTCGATCACCCCGATGGCTTGCTCGTAGATACGGGCCGGATTCTGGTTCGGCGGCGTCTGCAAGAAGAGGGACAGCCCGCGTCGCGGGCTTCGAATTTGATGGTCAGTCACGATTGAGCGCCTCCAGTGTCAGGTCTCGCGGTCACAGCGAGCATAGGCAGTTCAGCATTGTTCGGTTCGATTTACGCAACAAACCGCCACATATCTGAACATCTTTCGTAACAAAGCTAAGCCTTCAGTAACAAACAAGCGGCCCGCGAAATCGCTGTGCAAGCATGACTTCACACCCAGCCCATCCCCTTGGAGAATCATGAAGAACAGAACTCGCGGCCTAGCCATAGCCTCCGCGCTCACCCTGACGAGCCTGGTGCTCGCAGGATGCTCGGCGAGCGGAGGAACGGGCGATGCGTCTGCCAGTTCGACGCCCGTCGACGGTGGAACGATCAA
Organism: Subtercola sp. YIM 133946; assembly: GCF_036553535.1. NCBI lineage: Bacteria > Bacillati > Actinomycetota > Actinomycetes > Micrococcales > Microbacteriaceae > Subtercola > Subtercola sp. YIM 133946. Next base: position 68,928 of record NZ_JAZHPE010000023.1, on the reverse strand, counting down.
CTGGGCGTACACCAGCGCTCCGGCCAACTGGGACCCGCTGGTCATCGGCGGCACGTCAGGCACTTACCTCACGACCCCGATCTATGCGTCACTGTTCACCCTCGACACCGACCACAACATCGTTCCCGATCTCGCGACCGGATTCGACTACAACACTGCGGGCGATCAGATCACCATCCACCTCAAGACCGGGCTGACGTTCCAAGACGGCACTCCGGTGAATGCGGCCGCCGTGAAGTTCAACATCGACCGCATCTTCTCGCAGACCAACTCCGCGCTCAAGGCGGTATATGCCGACGTGAAAGACGCCGTCGTGATCGACGATGCCACCGTTCAGCTCGATCTGAAACAGACCGACTACCAGATTCCCTACATCCTCGCCGAGAAGACCGGCCAGCTGGAAAGCCCTACCGCCGTACAGAAAGACCCGGTCGCGTTCAACGCATCCGGCCCCGTCGGCGCCGGCCCGTTCATCGTCGAAGAACTCGTTCCCGGCGACCACGTCACGCTGAAGAAGTGGGACGGCTACTGGAACGCCGCGAACATCCACCTCGACACCATCCGCATCAACTTCGGAGTCAGCCCCACCACACTGGTCTCGGCTCTGCAGTCCGGCGTCGACAACTTCGCCACTCTGACACCCGACCTCGTCGACCAGGCCACCCAGGCCGGCCTCACGGTGCAAGACACCAAATCGTGGGGTTCGAGCTTCTTGAGCGTCAACACCAACCAGGCACCGTTCAACAACCCGGCCGTGGTGAAGGCGATCAGGCTCGCCACCAACCCCGACCAGTACGTGCAACAGCTCGCACTGGGCAAGGGTCAGTCGAACTACCAGCCGTTCCCGCAGGGACACGTCGACTTCGTGCAGTCGTTGACGACCGAGAACACCTACAACGTCGACGCGGCAAAGAAGGCCCTCTCTGACGCCGGCGTCGATCCGAGTTCGATCTCGTTCGATGTGAACTACCTCACCGGTCAGTTCGACAAGGTCGGCGAGGTCTTGAAGTCGCAGCTCGCGGCGATCGGCATCACTGTGAACCTGAAGGCGCTCGATACGGCCACCTGGGCCAAGGGCTACTACGGCAAGACCTTCGGCGCGTCGCTCTTCGGCTGGGTGGGACGCGACTCGCCCGTGTCGGCCATCTCCGACCAATACGACAGCCTCGGTGTTCTGAACCTCAGCTCGCCGACCGTTTCACCCGATCTGACCGCGGCCCTGTCGAAGGCACGCTCGACGCCGCTCGACTCGCCCGACTACGACGCGAACCTGCAGGCTGCGGCGAAGGTCGGTTATGAAACCGCCAGCAACATCTCGCTCTACACCTACTCGACTCCGGTCGCCCGGGGCGCGGGAGTGTCAGAGCTGCCCGCCGTCGACGGCTTCATCGACTGGACCGGCGTGTACGTCAGCGACAACTAACCGCTGAACCCGGGGTGTGGATGATCGGCCCCCGATCATCCACACCCTCCGCCCCTCGCCCCTCGCCCCGCACCTCGCACTACGCACCTGAGCACGATCCTCTTCCCCCTCGAAGCCCTCCCCACTCGGAAAGGAGCACCACTCATGACAGCCTCGACCGTCGCGCCGACCACACCTCTGACGGGTGGCCGAGCACCCGTCGGCACCAAGAACATCGTTTGGCACCGTGCTCAGCGCGTCTTTCTCTCGGTGTGGAAGCCGATCAGCATCTTCATCCCGGTCTTCATTCTGGGCTCCTTCTTCACCTTCGGTCTCGGCGCGATCAGCGGGCGAAGCCCCGCTGCTCTGCAGCTCGGTGATGCCGCGACGCCCGACGCCGTCGCGGCTCTCAACCATCAGTTCGGGCTCGACCAGCCCTTTTTCTCCCGCTACTTCGACTGGCTCGGCGCTCTGCTCTCTGGCAACTTCGGCAACAGTTGGGTCAACGGCGTTCCCGTCATCAAGCTGCTCGGCGATCGCGCGGCCGTCAGTCTTTCGGTCGCGGGCCTCGCTCTGCTCATCGGCGTCGTCTTCGGATTCATCTTCGGCAGCATCGCCGCGCAGTTCCAGACGCGCTGGCCCGACCGACTGATCACCACCGGCACCACGATCATCTCTGTGCTGCCTCCGTTCGTCGTCGGCATCGCTCTGATCGCCGTCTTCTCCATTTGGCTGCGCCTGTTGCCGGCGGTGGGCTTCGTTCCCATCACCAAGGGTTTCTGGCCGTGGTTCAGCCATTTGATATTGCCCGCCATCGCCCTCAGCTTCGATACGGTCTCCGACGTCGCCCGGCAGCTGCGCACCGGCCTGGTCTCCGTCTATCGCGAGAATTACGTGACCGGTGCAGTGGTGCGCGGACTGGGGCCGCGTCGAGTCTTCTTCGTGCATGTGCTGCGCAACGGCATCGGACCCGCGCTTTCGGTGCTGGGCCTGAAGTTCCCCGCGCTGCTCGGCGGCGCCGTGCTGATCGAGACGATCTTCGGGCTCGCCGGCTACGGCGTGTTCGCGGCCCAATCGGCGGTGAGCGGCGACGTGCCGTCAGTGCAGGCGGTGCTGGTGATCTCGATCGTGCTCGTCGTCGTGTTCAACCTGCTCGTGAACATCATTCTGAACCGCCTGATTCCGTCTGCCGCGAGAGGAGTGTGACGCCATGGTCAAGACAACGTTGAAGCTACGGAGCGCGAAGATCGCGGTGGCGATGATCATCTTCATCGCCCTGATCACGATCCTGGGACCGTTCATCGCACCGTACGATCCCTTGGCCAACAGCGCCGATGCACTTGCAGCTCCGTCGGCAGCGCACTGGCTCGGCACCGACTACCTCGGCCGTGACGTGCTGAGCCGCATTCTGGCCGGCGCCCCGCTCAGCATCGGCAGTACGGTGCTCGTCGCGGTGATCGCCCTGGTCTTCGGCGCTATTCCGGGCATCCTGTCGGTCTATCTCAAGGCCGGCTTCGAATGGATCTCGCTGCGGATCGTCGACACGTTCATCGCGTTGCCCTTCTTGGTCTTCGCCGTCGCTACGACCGCACTGCTCGGCAACGGCATTCTGCAGGCCATGATCGCTGTGGGTCTGCTCGTGTCGCCGTTGTTCTACCGCGTCGCCCGATCGGCGACGCTGTCGGTGGCCAACTCGCAGTACGTCGAGGCGGCGACCCTCGCCGGAGCAACGACGGGCTGGATCGTTCGCAAGCACGTCTGGTCGAAGGTGCTGCCGCCGATCTCCATCTCGCTGGCCACGACCCTCGGACTCGGACTCATCGTCATCTCGAGCCTGCAGTTCCTCGCCATCGGCGTTCAGCCGCCCACTCCGACCTGGGGTGGAATTCTGGCCTCCGACCTGGGATACCTGCAGCAGCAGCCGTATGCGCCGATCTACCCGACCGCGCTGATCCTCATCACCGTGCTGGCGTTCAACCTGCTGGCCGACGCGATTCGGGATGCCGCGGGCGAATCCGGTCGCACCCTCATCGGGTCGAAGGGCGCCAAAGCCAACCGCGAGCGCCGCCTGGCCGCCAGGGGCGACTACGGCAACGCGCTCGTCAACAGCACGGAGGGCGTCGAAGACGCGGGCTTCCCCGACAGCGCCGCGTTCGCCGAGAGCACCGCCGGTTCAGAAAACACCGCATACCCCGAGAGCACCGAGAAGGAGCCCGTATGAGCATCCCAGTGGCCGGCCGCGAAAGTGCGATCGTTCTCGATCTGAAGGGCGTCACCATTCACGATGACGTCTCCGACAGGGAGTTGGTGAAAGGCGTCACACTGCAACTCAAACGTGGCGGCGTTCTCGGCATCGTCGGGGAGTCAGGCAGCGGCAAAAGCCTCACCTGCCGCGCCATTCTCGGCATTCTGCCCAAATACATTGAGGTCTCGGGGGGCTCGATCACCCTGCTCGACCGAGACATCAGCGAACTGACGCCGAAAGAGTGGACCCAGCTGCGAGGAACGAACATCTCCGCCGTGTTCCAAGACCCGGCGTCGTACCTGAACCCGTCGATCCGGGTGGGCAAACAGGTGCAAGAAGTACTGCGTGTCAAGGCGGGACTGAGCCGCAAAGAGTCTCGGAAGCGCACCATCGAGCTCTTCCACGACGTGCGCTTGAACGATCCCGAGTACGTCTTTCAGCAGTACACCCACGAACTCTCCGGCGGCATGCTGCAGCGGGTGCTGATCGCCGCGGCCATCGCACTCGAGCCCGACATCCTGATCGCCGACGAGGCGACGACCGCGCTCGACGTCACCGTACAGGCCGAGATTCTCGACCTGCTCGGTGAGTTGAAGGTGCGTGCCGGTCTGTCGCTGATCGTCGTCTCGCACGACCTCGCCGTGGTCGCGCAGCTCTGCGATGAAGTGCTGGTCATGAAAGACGGTGCCGTCGTCGAGCAGGGCTCGACCCGCGACATCCTCTACAACCCGCAGCATGAGTACTCGAAGCTGCTCATCTCCGAACACGATCTCTACGGCCTCGAACGTTTTCTCTATGTGCCGGAAGACGAGTTGGAACAGGAGCAGTTGCGCTATGCCTGACAGAACAGCCACTGAACCTCGAACTGCCCGAACCCACGACGCCCAGACCTCCTCAGCTCTCGAGGTCGCCGAGCTGAACGTTCACTATGGGCGAGGCAGAGCCCGCAAACAGGTTCTGCACGATATCTCGTTCCAGATCGGCCAGGGCGAGACGGTCGGCCTCATCGGCGAGACGGGTTCTGGCAAATCGACAATCGCGCGCGCGGTGCTCGGCCTCGTCGACCCATCGGCCGGGTCGTCGGTGCTGGTCGCCGGGAGACAAGTGGTCGGGCTGTCGTCGAAGGCACGTCGAGACTTTCGGCGCAGCGGGGTGACTCAGTACGTGTTCCAAGACCCGCAGCGCAGCCTCGATCAAGACTTCACCGTCGAACAGGCGATCGCCGAACCGCTGAACATCGCCGGCACGCTCAGCCGTTCGGCGATCGCCGATGCGGTGCGCGAACAGGTTCAGGATGTTCGGCTCGACCCTGACCTTCTCGGCCGTTTTCCGGCAGAACTCTCTGGTGGCCAACGGCAGCGGGTCGCAATCGCTCGTGCGCTCATCACCAAACCCCGGCTGCTCATTCTCGACGAGCCGGTCAGTGCCCTCGACTCTGCGAACCGAGTGCGCATCCTCGAACTCCTGGGCAGGCTGCGGCTGACCGACGTCGCGATGCTCTTCATATCGCACGACCTCGGTTCGGTCGCCGGCATCTCCGACCGCACCCTCGTGCTCTACCGCGGCGAGCTGGTCGAAGTGAACCAGACGTCGGCGATCATCAACGCTCCCCACCATCCCTACACACGATTGCTTGTCGGCTCCGCGCCGACCCTGTCGGGTGGATCGATCGACCGCGAGCGGCGCGACACGCTGCGCTCTGAACTAATTTCCTCGTGACTCGCACAACCAGAACCTCAGAAGGGCTTTCTTCGTGACTAAAAAGCAGGTGCACCTCACTCTCAATCTCCAATCGACCGGTCGGCACGACGCGGCCTGGAAGACCTTCCCCTCGACCAGCGATTGGGTCGACGGAATCGACTACTTCATCGAGATCGCTCAGCTGGCCGAACGCGGCAAGTTCGATGGCATCTTCATCGCCGACCGTCTCGGCGGGCTCGACAAGACCGGTCGAGTTCGGCCGTGGCGCGGGCTCGACCCGACCGTCCTGCTCGCAGCGCTTGCACGGGAGACGTCACACATCGGCCTGCTGTCGACTAACCCCGCCATTCACGGCAATCCGTTCTTGCTCGCTCGCCAGATCGCCTCGCTCGACCACGTGAGCAAGGGCCGCGCGGGCTGGAACATCATCACCAGCCAGGAGTCGAACACGCTGCAGGCGCTCGGCAAAGACGCGGTGCTCGACTCCGAGACGCGCTATCGCGCGGCCGACGAGTTCGTGTCGATCGTCGACGGCTTCTGGAAGTCGTTGCCCCCAGAGGCCTTCGTGGGTGACGCCGAGGCAGAGGTTTACATCGACGAGAGTCTGACTCGGCCGGTCGACATTCAGGGCGAGTTCTTCAGCGGTGCCGGCGTGCTGCCGCTCGTCGGCGGCTACCGCGGCGAGCGGCCCGTGCTCTTCCAGGCCGGTACGTCGAGGGCGAGCAAGGAGTTCGGTGCTCGGTGGGCGGATGCACTGTTCACGTCTCAGCGCCTGCCTGAGCTTGGGCGGGCCTTCTCCGACGAGGTGAAGTCGCTGGCAGAGGCCAACGGCCGCAGCCGTGATTCGTTGCTGGTGCTTCCGGGGCTGTACGTGATTCTGGGCGACACAGAGGTCGCGGCGCATGCCCGAAAGGCGGAGCTCGACGAGTTGCTTGCCCTCGAGCCCCTGATCGCGACGCTATCCGAATACATCGAGTTCGACGTGAACGGTCTCGACCTCGATAAAGAGTTGCCCTACTCCTCGTTCGACAGCCCCGCGAGCACCTCGCACTCGACCGTTCGCCGCAACCAGCTCGTCGCCGACGCGAAAAACCGGCAGCTCAGCGTCCGTCAGCTGCTTTTCAACAACCTGTCGGGCGGTCAGCGCGTGCTCGTCGGAACACCTGAGCAGGTCGCCGACGACATCGAGAACTGGGTCGATACCGGGGCGGCCGATGGGTTCACCATCAACATCGACGTGCAGACGAGTGGTTTCGAAGCCTTCGTCGACGGCGTCGTCGTCGAGCTACAGCATCGCGGGCGGTTCCGCCGCGAGTACGAGCACGACACATTGCGCGGCAACCTCGGGCTGCCGAGCTCGTTCACGAGTCACGGACTTGTGAACGCCTAGCGCCCAGCCGGGCATCCTGACACCCCGACCGAACATCTGCATCGAAGACCTGAACCGACCTCTGCATCGACCTCCGGAAAGCGAAGAACAATGACCAGTAGCACCAACCCTGCCCCTGACTCGAGAGGCGTGAACGTCGTCACGTTTCCCAGGGCGATCCCGCCAGAACAGGTCGAGGTGCTCATCGTCGGCGCCGGACCGTCAGGCCTCGGCGCCGCGCTCGAGCTCCAGCGCCACGGCATCGAGGTAGCGGTCGTGGATGCTGCGACCGAAGCGACTCTGGTTCGCGCCGGCGCCGCGGGGGTGAGTGCCCGTACGGTCGAGATCTTCCGCACCTGGGGTGTGGCAGAAAGGGTACGCGAGAGCTGGACTGTGCCGCCCGAATGGAACAGAGGCAACATTCTGGTCACGTCAGTAGTGGGTCACGTACTCGGCGGCGCCGTGCCCGATGCGTTCTCGAAGCGCGCCGGCAGCATCTTCTCGCGCGAAGATGGTGTTCGCCGGCCGCAGACCGTCTTTCAGCAGGTCTTTCTCGACCGCCTCGACGAACTCGATGTCCCCGTCGCGGCAGGCTGGCTTGTCGAAGATCTCGCATACGACACCGACGGTGTCACGACTACCGTCGTCGACATCCACTCGGGCGAGAAGCGCACCATCCGCTCGAAGTATGTGATCGGCGCCGACGGCTCGAAGAGCACGGTGCGTCAGCTCGCGGGCATCACACGCACCGGCGAGTACGCGACCCGACGCAAGTGGCGCTACGTGGTACGCACGAAAGGTGGCGTACCGGCACAGCTCGGCCCGGCTCCGAGCGCGAGCAACATCGTTTTCAACAACCACTACTCGGGCTTCATCTCCGCACTCAACGAGACGGACTGGCGTGCCTACGCTGGGCCGCTGCCGCTGGACTATGAGCCCACCGAAGACGAACTCATCGAAGGCGCTAAACACGGGTTCGGCTTCGACGTCGACCTCGAAGTGGTTAGTAAGACCTCGTTCTTCGAAAGCACCCGCATTTCCGACGAGTTCGTGCGCGGGCGAGTCGTCTTGGTGGGCGACGCCGCTCACGTGCGAACTCCGGGCGGCAACCTGGCCGAGGGATTCGGCGACGTTGCTAACCTCGGCTGGAAGCTCGCCGCCGTGCTGCGCGGCTTCGGCGGGCAACAGTTGCTCGCGTCATACGACGAGGAGCGCCGTGTGCACAACTGGCGGGTCGCCGATCACGCTCTCGCCCGCTCGGTCGCCAACGAAAAAGCGATCGCGAAGATCAGGGCACTGGGCGTACCAGATGACGCCGACACAGGCCCAGAGGCCGCCGCGCGGCGGGCCGAGATCGAAAGCATCGTTGCAGAGGACTTCAACCTCTCTCTCGGAATCATCTTCGACGAACGGTACGACTACTCCTCGGTCATCGCCTACGACGACGATCAGGCAAAAACCGACACGGACTGGTCGGCGTCGGTCTACATGGACGACGCGCGCCCCGGCCATCGCGCCCCGAACGGCGCGATCGAGACGGGCGGCGTTACGCTCTACGGCCGGTTGACCACCTGGCCGACCCTCTTCGTGCTGAGCGACGACACCAGCGCCGTGACCTCATTCGCGGCCGCCGCCGAGACCCTGGCCGTGCCGCTCGACGTGGTCTACCTCACCCAGCCGGAAGTGCGCGCCGTCTACGGCTCCGACTACGTGATCGTGCGTCCCGACCACCACGTGGCGTGGCATGGAGACGACCAGAAGCTCGATGCTCGGGCCGTTCTTGAGACGGTCTACGGTCGCGCCCTGAAACAACGTGACACGCACTCCGGCGACGATGCATCAGAGCCGACGTTAACCTCCGTCGACGTGTGATGCTTCCGAAAGGCGCCCGGCTGGTAAACCACCGGCGGGCGCCCTTCTTCGACCAGAGGCCGCGCTCCGCACGCTCGCCGCGTTCGCACTCGGAACCGACGGCGAATCGAATCGGTCACCGCGTCATGCAGCGCAACGAGCCGTCACCCTTCGTAACACGGGCCAAGATCGGGGGTTTGAAGCTCAGACTTGCCATTTCAGCTATCCGGCTGGCCCGACAGGTAAGACACACTCATGAGCGTCACCGACGACCTGCTTCGCAACAACGAAGCCTATGCAGTGGAATTCACCGGCCCACTCCCCCTCCCGCCGAGCAAGCATGTCGCCGTAGTAACCTGCATGGATGCCCGGCTCGACGTCTACCGCATCCTCGGCCTCCACGAGGGCGAGTCGCACGTCATCCGCAACGCAGGCGGCGTCATCATCGAAGACGAGATCCGATCGCTCGCGATCAGCCAACGGCTGCTGGGCACTGAGGAGATCATTCTCATTCACCACACCGACTGCGGAATGGTCACCTTCACCGACGACCAGTTCAAGCAAAGCATCCAGGACGAGACCGGCATTCGATCGGCCTGGGCACCTGAAGCCTTTCCCGACGCATACGCCGACGTCGCCTACTCGATCCGGCGCATCAAGGCCAACCCCTTCGTGCCGAAAAAAGACTCCGTCAGAGGCTTCGTCTTCGACGTCGCGACAGGAAAGCTCGACGAAGTGACGGCGTAGTAGGCCGCAGCCAGGCGCTCCGACCTGAGGGAGGGAGGATACGTCAGAACGAGCGTCTCGCAGAGACTAAGGAAGAAGGCGATGGCACACTGCCGGGCGGGATCTTGGGCGCTCAGGTGGCTAATTGGACCAGCATCGGCAATGTTCGATCAATTTCCCTGCGCCCGGCGACGACAGTGCGCAGCAGGCTCACTCCTGAGCTTCACGAGCAACCCGGCACCTCACCGACCTTTACTGCTATTGGTTCGACAACTTGGCGTCACCCGATACCTGCTGCTCCGCGTGGACCCTGTCCGTGAAGGCAATTCAGTCGTAACGACGATTCAATTGAGAGCCGTCCTTCGGACGGGCGTCTGGCAACTCCATCTCTCCGAGGCTGCTTTTAATCATCGCCCCGTCTCGAGTCAATTGTCAGCTCACTGTCGTCTCTGTCAAAAGAGCGCGTAGTTGAATTCGGCAATCCGAAATACACCAAGTTGCGGCGCGTCGGGTGGCGGCTACCTGTCCAGGCGGTCTCGAGAACGAACTCGTGCTGGAGCCGACCGTCAGAGGTCAGAGCATCCCTCAAACTCTCATGGTCTTGACGTAATATTCATTATCAGCGCAAATACACCGCAGGCGTTCATACCTTTTCAGAACTGAATTGAAGCGTCAGAGACGTACAGTGAGTCTGAGCTCGGTTCACTCGGAAATCTGGGTGAGAATCTGTGCCCGCGCCAGACTCGCTGTAAGAGATTCACCGACGTTGCGGGTTGCAGCGAAGACATTGCTTGCCCTGACCTCGGCCATGGCCTGGGTCGATTCGAGCTGGTTGATCAGGCTCGGGCCAGCACCGGCGATGAGTAGGTGTGCTCCGGCAGCGTTGAGCTCACTGTTGTAACGAAGCAGTGCCTGAATGATCGTGCTGCCGAGGTCTTCTTTGCCACGTAGCCGCAACACGACTACGGCATTGCGCGACTCGTCAGTCACAACGGGCAGTTGCGAGACAAACGACTGGGCCGATGCGAAGAACAGGCTGCCGTAGACCACCAACACCACAACTTCGGACGACTGAAGAGTGGCGGGTGGTTTCTCTTCACTCGGCAGAATCTCGCCTGAGAACCGCCATCGCATCACCCTGATGCGGTTCGACTGGCGAGCAACAAACAGAATGACCGAGATGCCGATTCCGATCACGACGGCGTATTGCAGTGGAATGATGAGCGTCAGCACGAATGTTGTGATCATGATGACGCCCTGCGTTGGGCCGGTGCGCCAGACCATGTGCAGAGCGCTCGGCTTGAACACGCGGGCCCCGACGAGCATGAGCAGGGCCGCAAGCGCGGGCATCGCGATGTACCCCGCCAGACTGCTGAACAGAACAATGACGATGGCCATCACGGCAGCCGCCACGAGGTTCGCCAGTCTCGACGTGGCCCCCGCTGCTCGCACGACCGCTGTCGCAGACATCGAGCCGCCAACTGGAATTCCGCGCAGGAAGCCTGAAGCGATGTTCGCTATGCCTTGCCCGCGGAAGTCTCCCGAGACATTCGGATAGGTGCCGTCGGGGTTCGGGATCGACTGACTGATCGCAGCACCTTGCACGAGGCCGACGAAGGCGAGTGAAAATGCGGGAATGATCAGAACCCCGATCGCCGACACTGCCGGAAGCACGGGCAGCGGCAGGCCGCCCGGTATCGCCGCGGTGTCATTCAGAATCTGAACCGACCCGAAGAACGGAACGAGAGCCAGCGCCGAGGTCGCGACGATCGCGACGAACAGACTGAGAGATCCGAGCGGTGTGCGCTCGAGCACCAATATCAGCACGATCGTCAGCACAGCGATGAGCACTGTCCGCCAGTCGAATAGCTGCGGATGAACAAGGGTCGCGAACGCACGAAGCAGCCGGTTCGGCGCGTCACTCGTGTAGCCCGTGAACGCAGAAAACTGACCCAGAACGATGTTGATCGCCACGGCGTTAATGAATCCGACGAGCACCGCGTTCGGCACAAATCTGATCAGCGAACCTAGCCGGAACAAACCGAGCGCAAGCATGATCACGCCGGTCAGTATGCCGAGGGTGGCTAGGGCTGCCGCCTGGCCGTCACCGGTGTGCACCTCGGAAATGTCGGCGATGATGACGGCCATGGCTCCGGTGCCCTGCACCGACATGAATACCGAACTGGTCGATACCGCGCCGGCAGCAGTGCCGACGAGATAGCCGTACAGACCTGCGACCGGGTTCACTCCGGCGAGCAGGCCCGAAGCGAGACCGTCGGGCACGCTCACCAGCCCGTGCACCGTGCCCGCGATCACGTTCTTCAGAACGTTCTTCATTCACACGCCCGGTTCTGCCTGATCAGATCCGAGTTACGGCTGCGGTACGAGACCGGCACCCTCAAATTCGTCGGCGGCGAGGGCTCGCCACAGCGCCGACCACGGCTGCGGTGGCGAGTGGTGAGCGTCCCGGAGTGACTGCCGCTCCAACAACGGCCGCTTTCACGATGGGTGACGGGCCAGGCGTGACGACTGCCCCGACAACTGCGGCCTTCGCGAGGGGCGAGCGCCCGGGGCTGACAGCGGCACCCACGACCGCCGCTTTCGCGATCGGTGCGCGAACGACGCCTACTCGGCCGATGCGTGCTGCTCGGATCATGTCAGACTCCTTCTTTTTCGAGTGACGTAATTGTTTCGAGTGCTTGTTCGAGTTCGGCATCGGCTTCGAGCGAAGCGATTATGGCCTGAATGGGGATGCGCCCGTTCGCGGTCAGCTGGCCGCCCGCGCGGCGAGCTGCAGAGGCGAACGGTGCCGCCCACACGTTCTCGTAGACGAGCACGCCCGCCACGCTGCCGGGATCCATCGCTGCGGCAAGGTTCTCGATGTCTTCCTCGGCGAGCAGGTCGGCCAGCTCGGCCTCGATCTCCTGAAGCGGTCCGAGATCATCGATTTCGTCCAGTTCCACGACATCGACGCTGCCGTCGGCGTTCTTCGTGAGAATGAGAACGTCGATGAGGCGCACAACTCCGGCCTTCACGAGTCTGACGAGTTCCGCAGCCATCTCGCCGGTGAAATTCTGCGCTCCAGCCGGGAATTCGACGATGAGAAAATCGACCGGGCCGAGTTCGTCGAGGGATGTTTCAGTCATTGTGCATCCATTCCATTCATTCTCACGAGCCTGGGGCCAGGGCGTGGTTCTGCGGTACCAAAATATTCATCATGCGGCGGGCCGACATCATCCGATCGGCATGAACTTTAGTGTCGCGCTACGAGGTGTACCGCACGTTGACGGTACTGATCTCGCCGGTGAAGGGAAACGGCGCCTTGTCGTAGTAGTCGAGCGACACGGGGGCGCCGAGGCAGATACCGATGTCGAGGCAATCGTTCGCCGTGAACAGCAGAGGTGCACTGATCGGCACCGTTCCCGACGCAACCTCTGACCCGTCGAGGCTCAACACGACGCTGAGCGGTCCGCCCGGTCGGGGCTCGAGGTAACTAGTCTCGACAACGATCTCGACATCACCGGCTGGCACCCTCTGCCCAGACCGGATCTTTGTGCGCTGAATGATGAACAGGTTGTACTCGTAACAGAGGTACCCGTCTTCCATATACAAAGTGAGGCCGCCGCCCGAGCCTCCCAGCGCATAGAGCACTCCGTCGGCGTTTTCGGGCACGGTCGCCGTGATGGTGACCCGGTTCGCCCGGTTGCCAAGCGCAGGGGCGATGAACTCGGGCATCCGTCGCAGGTCGCCAGTGAAGTCCCAGTTGCGGTACGGCGTCGAAATTCGAAGCTCCGGATGCAGCGCCGGCACCCACAGACCACCACCAACCGGGTAGACGCTGTTCTTCGCCGCCTCCATGGCAAACAGCTCTTTCAGCTGGGCGAGCTTCTCGGGATTCTCGGCGGCGAGGTCGTTCGCCTGCGACCAGTCCTCCGACAGGTTGTAGAGCTCCCACTCGTCGTGGTCGGGTGTCCACTCCTGGATACCCGCCGGCAACCCCGGCACCCACGGTGCCCTCGGGCCGAACGCCGACGCCATCCACCCTTCGTGATAGATCGCCCGGCTACCCATGATCTCGAAATACTGCGTGAGGTGCGTCTCTTTCGCGTCGCCGTCGTTCAGCGCCGTCGCGAAACTCGACCCGTCGATCGGCACCTGCTGAATTCCGTCGACCACACGCGGCGGGGTGATGCCGATGAGGTCGTAGATGGTGGGAACGATATCGGTGCAGTGCACGAACTGAGTTCGCGGCGTGGCATCCGGAGCGATCTTCGCCGGCCAGCGCACCGCCATCGGGTTCCGCGTACCCCCGAGGTGCGAAGCGAGCAGCTTCATGCCCTTGTAGGGAGTGCTGCCGGCCCAGGCCCAGCCCGCGTGATACTGGTTGTCGACCTTCGGGGTGCCCAGAACATCCAGGCCACCGATCTCATTCAGCGCGTTGATGTGCATCGGCACCGTCGTCGGGATGCCGTTCTGCGCGAGCAGTTCACTGATCGTGCCGTTCTGCCCCTCACCCGACGAACCGTTGTCACCCCAGATGTAGAGGATGAGCGTGTTCTCGCCATACCCGAGGTTGTCGATCTCGTCGATCACCCGACCGGCCTGCACGTCGGCATGCTCGGCGAACCCGGCGCACACCTCCATCAGACGCGTCTGAAATGCCCGCTCGTCTTCGGGCACGTCATCCCACGCCGGCATGCGCGGGTCGCGTTCGGTCAGCACGGTATCGCCGGGAATCCAACCCGTCTCCTTCGCTCTGGCGAAGACGCGGTCGCGGTACTCATCCCAGCCGCCATCGAACCGGCCAGCGTACTTGTCGGCCCACTCCTTCATGATGTGGTGCGGCCCATGGATCGCGCCGGTCGCCCAGTACATCAAGAACGGCTTCTCCGGCTGCAACGCCTTCTGGTTGCGCAGCCAGCCGATCGCGTCGTCAGCGAGATCCTCGCTCAGGTGGTAACCCTCCTCAGCCGACTTCGGCGGCAGCACACTCGTCGTATTGCGCACCAGGTTCGGTTCATACTGTGACGCCTCGCCGGCGAGGAAGCCGTAGAAGTACTCGAAACCCAGACCCGTCGGCCAATTGTGGAACGGGCCCGTGACGCCGGTCTCGAGGGCGGGAGTGTTGTGCCATTTACCGAACGCACTCGTCGCGTAGCCGTAGTCTTTCAGCACCTCAGCGACAAGAGCGCTCGACTTCGGGATCTCACCCGCGTAGCCGTCCCAGTCGTTCGCCAGCTCGGCGATCTGGCCATTTCCGATGCGGTGATGGTTGCGGCCCGACAACAGCGACGCGCGGGTCGGCGAACACATCGCGGTCGTATGGAAACGATTGAAACCGACGCCCTCGCCGATGACCTTCGACAGCGTGCCCGTGTGCACATCGCCGCCGAACGTGTCGGGCAACGCCGGCCCGGCATCGTCGATCAGAACGATCAGGATGTTCGGAGCATCCTCAGGCAGCCGCGGCGGTGTCACGCGCTGACCGTACACCGACTCCTGCATCGTACGACCCGCGATACTCGCGGTAGGCGTGGGCGGAAAGGGCAGAACATCCTGAGGATTCAACACGCGTCAGCTTTCGTGAGCAGCAGGCCCCATCGCTGCGACCAGAGGTTGATTGGGCCCCTGCCACGAACGCTAGCACTCAGCCCGACTACCTCCCGGTGTTCCCAGAGAAGTCACCCAAAACGTTTGTGGGTAGCCTGGCACAGCTCATCTTTCTCGTTGTCGATTCGATCGACTGCGGCGAGTGTTACCGCGCACGGCCCATCCGCTGAGCTAACCCGACCGCACACCGATAGCCCTGGTGAGAAGGCGGTCTGGGCCCCGGACGTGCGACGCATCCACGTTCTCTAGCCCTTGCTGGACGAGTACCTTCGCCGCGTTCTCGGTCAAGAAGGTATGTGTGGCGGGTGATTCGATATCGACGAAGGGTAGGGCGCCTGAGACGTGGAAGGTTCGAAGTCGCCTCGAGGAGAACCACTCCCCAGGGACCTGGCCGGGGAGTACGCGCCCCACATCGTTCTCACGCGCAGCGACCGAGCGTCGCATCGATGCTTTCGGGCGGAAACTCGCGAGGGTCTCGGCGTAGGCACCGGTGTCGGTCGTCGCCCCGTAGAGCACCCCCGCACCGGGAACATCAAACCGATTGCCCGCACGCGGGTTGAGCGCATCAATCGGATTCAGGCGAGAAAAACGAAGAGGAGGATCAACGCGCTCAACACGGCTCAACGAGAGAGGTGCGGCGACGACAGCGGGCTCAGCCAGCATTGACGAAGGCGCGAGCCGCGGCCATCACGTCGCGAACGTTCCCCGCGGCGATCTCCTCCGCCGGCGACTCGTCGTTCAACTGCGGGTTCATGCCCATGAACCATCCCTAGCCACTTCGGGCCCTTTCGACCTCGGCGAGGAGCTCAACAACTTGCAGCGTGTCACGGAGCAGCTGCTGGTCATGCGCCGTGGGCCGTGCGTCACCAGCGATCCACCGCGTCACCGTCCGCGGCTGCTTATCGGTGATGATCGAAACAAGGTCACGCCCAAGAACATCCTGCAAACGCGCGACCACAGCCGTCGACGCAGACCGCACCGAGCGGCCATGCGCCACCCTGTCAACCGGACGATCTCCCAGATCAGTCATGATCACCGTCTACGGCATGACATCACAGAGGCACCAAATACGTCACCTATTTTGTCACCCGAAACGGCAGTCATCGGCCCTCGGATCGGATATTTTGTGACGCGACGAAACATTCATTATCGGCGCAAATGCACCTCAGGCCTCTATGCGTTTCTTGCCGTCGTGCTCTATCAGAGCCGCGCGCTGAGGATTGACAACCGAGGTCGTCAATCCGCACCGTGTCCTGGAACGTGGTGAGAAGCATTCAGTCCACTGCTTTCGGTATCGCTAGTGGGCTGTGAGGTCACGATATTGTTCCGAGGCAGATTCAGTAGCCGGTGAATTCTCGTCCGGGTTCGATGTTGGGGTACTCAGCCATGCTGTGCGCGAGCGCGCCGAGTCGTCGGGCGATGGGGGCGATGACCCAAGCGCCCTGAAGCTGCTTTTGCACAAGATCCCATTCCTCGGACGGGTCATCGATGAGGTCGAAGATGAAGGGCCATTGCGGTTTGATGAAGGGACCGCTGGTGCTTTCGGTGTAACGGAATACGACCTTCATCGTGCGCCACTTCACCGACATCAGTTCGGCGTCGGAGCCGTAGTAGATGACGTGGTCTCGGCCCGAGGTCGGTTGTTCGCCGAGGAGGAACGCCGACGTGTCGACGCCGTCGATGGGGCGGTCGGCGGGGATCCGAGCGCTTTCATTGATGAGGTTCGCTAGTGTCGGGAACCATTCGACGGCGGTGACGATTTCGTCGGTGATGCCGGGTGCGATTCTGCCGGGCCAACGAACCATGCCGGGGGCTCGCATGCCACCTTCGAAGCCAGACCCGAAGTGACCTCGCCAGGGCCCGTTTGAGCCGCCGGCAGGTATCCCGCGCGCGGCGGGATTGTCGCTGGTCCAGACCACGATCGTGTTCTCGGCCACCCCGGCCCGTTCGAGGGCGTCAAGAATCTGGCCGGTACGGAAATCGAGTTCCGCGAGGGTATCGGAGTACACGCCTCCGCCAGATTTGCCGGTGAAGTCGGGGTGGTTCAGAACCGGCGGATGAATCTGTGTGAAACCGACGTAGGTGAAGAATGGGGTTCCCGTCGCAGCGTTTCGTTCGATGAACTCCACCGTCGCGTTGGTGATGTTCTCATCAAGGTACGGCCTCGTCTCGGTAGTGAAGTCAGACACCGGTGTCAGCTCGGAGCCCGCAACGCCTTCCCAGATCTGCGGAATCTCGAAGCCCGATTCTGCGAATAGCGGATGCTGCGTGTACAGGGCCTCGTCTGAGGTGTTTTTGATGCCGTATCGCCACTCGTCAAAGCCCTGATCGGTCGGGAGCCTGCCCGCGGTCTCCCCGACATGCCATTTGCCGTACGCGGCGGTCGCGTAGCCGGCATCGGAGAACAGATTCCCGAGGGTGTATTCCCATTGCACGAGCCCGTAGTCGCCCTGACCGGGGAGTGGGATGCTGCAGTTGCCGGTACGGATTGGCAACCGACCAGTCAGCAGCGCCGCCCGGGTCGGGGTGCACTGCGCCTCGGTGTTGTAATTCTTGAATCGCAGACCTTCGGCGGCGAGCTGGTCGATGCGGGGCGTGGGTGCTGTGCCGCCGTAGCAGCCGATGTCGCCCCACCCGATATTGTCGGCGACCAAGAAAACGACGTTGGGGTGCCCGGCCGGGCGGGCCGGCTCCGAGAGATCAGACATGGCTACCACCGTTCACTTCTCCGTGGTGTGCTCACTGTCTGGCCGGCACGACGGAAAAGACGACCGTGCTGTGAGTGCGAGGCCTAACGAAGTCCGGCTTCTTCGCTAACACTAGTGCCGTGCCGGTCGCAGGGTGCCGTGGTTCCAGGCTGAACGGTGTTCCCAGGCGCGACTCTCTCTGAATCAGACTCACTCGAGACGCCGGATTGTGACACTCGGACGCTAGGAACTGCGACCCCAGAGCCGCCCAGGCTTTGCGGGAACGACCCCGCGATTATTATCCCCAGCGGGCGATTCTGAATCCGATGTGACTCATGCGGGTGTCGATCGCCTGGCCGCACCGGGCGGCGGGCCGGTAGCGCTGGGGGTCGATCAGTGGTTGCGGTTGTGTGTTCGGCTTAGCTCATTCGGGGTGTTTGGAAAAGGGGCTTCGCGACGGGTCGCGGTCGTGGTTTGGTGTGATTGGAGGTTCGGTCGTGAAGCGAATAACAATTACTGTGAGTGACACCCCGCATCCGCTGGCCCAAGACCAGAACATTGACACGATTGAGGCGGCGGCACTTGATGCCGTGCGGGGTGGGGGCGACATTGTGCGGGTCACTCTTTATGGGAATCGCGAGCTGGCCATCCTTGTCTCGCCCGGTGTACCGATTACGTTCGAAGTCGCCGATGTGCCCGAAGAAACACGAGACGACGGTGACCTTGAGAGCCCGTTCGAGCCATACTCGGTCTTCGATAACGACTACCTCATGTAGCCAGCCACGGATGTGACCTCGGTAGGACTGGCGTTAGCGTGCCTTCTGTTTCATCGCGTCGCCTTGCTCTTGTTTGGTACGAGGTTCAGCGCTGGGGCTGGTTCTTCGAGTAGTTGCAGCCCGGAGCCGCTGTTTGCCGAGGTGTTCAATATTTCGATCCATGATCTGTTGATCGCTGGCATGGTGTCGGCTTCGTATTCGAACACGAGGCAGTGCGTGGAGTTCAGCCAGATTGTGGATCGGCGTCGGTTGTTTTCCGGGTCGGCTGGCCAGGTGAAGTAGAACGACTCGGCCCGGCGTAGCTTTGCACCGATGACGACCTGGAGATGAGCCAGGGTTCGGTCATCGAATTTCACGTCGACCTTGTCGGAATATGCGAACGTGCCCATCAGATGCTCCCCGCGCAGAATGTCACTTGGCTCAGAACGCCCGAGGTCTAGGGGTTATGCCTAGGGTACTAGCGGTCGCGGGAGGAAGCTACCGGCCCACGTCGATGTGGGCACCTCAGATCAGAGTGTGTCGAGATAGTCGAGGTCGTAATCGCTGAGGTTGGGGATGTCCGTCATCTCTTGGGGCCACGCTGGTCGTGATGGCTGCAGTTCCCTCGTGAGGCGTTCGAGTTCCGCGATCACTCCTGTGTCGACGGGTTCGTCTTGGCTCTCCTCGATCGGTGTGGAGAACAGTTGGCTGTTCGGCCCGAGAAGCAGGTGGGCCAGGGCTTGGCTGCCGCCTTCAGTGATCACTGGAATTGTGACGATATCCGCGGTGCCGTGGTTTGCAAGGGCCCGCGCGTACCGCAGTACCGCTTTACAGGTCAGGTCGGCGACCATCACGTAGCTGCTCGCGAAGTACAGACGTCTCATTGTGTGAACCTTGTTCCCTTGTAGTTGGTGCGAATAGTGCGCTGGCGGTTCAGGAGCTTTCGCCGCCACCGCAGGGTCGATGAGCTCCGTGGCCAGTTACGCAGCAGGGTCCAGAACCCGCGCTGCACTCGCAGCACGAAGCTGCTGGCGTGTGTGAACGGCCGGTATGAGATCCCGACCGTGATGGCCGGGTCGAATGCGATGCGGTGGTTGGGGGTGAGATGGATAGTGAGGTCGAGGTCGTCATGAATGTGCACGCCGGAGCGATGAACAGAAGTCGCGACCGACTGCCACGCTCGCCGTCGGATAAAGAAGTTCGAGCCGAAGAGGGGTGTCTCACCTAGCGTGAGCTTGAAGGTGCCGAAGTAGGCGCCCAGGTATAGGGCTGCAATCGTCCGGGAGCCGCGGCGTGGCCCGTCGTAGAAAGAGCCCGACCCAGTGAGGGCATCTATTCCCGGGTCGGCGGTGAGAATTCGGATGCCGTCTTCGATCCAGGTCGGTGGGGCGACAGAATCTGCGTCGAGCCGGCCGATGACGTCAAATCGTGCAGCGTCGTATCCGGCTGACGCGGCGGCCGGGATGCCGGGCACCGACTCGGTGATGACGCGCGCCCCGAGGCCGCGGGCGACCCGCACCGTCTCATCGCAACTCCCGTTGTAGACGACGATGATCTCGTCTGGAGGCACAGTCTGTACCGCTAGTGCCGCCATGCAGGCCCTCAACGCGACCGCGTCGTTCTTCACTGGAATGACGACCGAGATCGTCAACACCCCCCCGCTCGGCCGTTCGGCCTCATCACTGCTTGACTGCGGCTGCGGCACGCGCCTGTTGCGCGACCGAATCGGGTAAAACCATGGAACTACCTCATCGATCGTGAACAGGGCGTGCCCCTACCTCGAGTCACTCTTGGTTCTTTTTGTCTTTCTTCGCCGCGTCAGCGACTTCCTGCTTATTCGGCCGTGGAGTCGTGCCGAAGTAGCGCGGGTCAGGCACGGTCGGCGCGGGCATCGGTACTCCGGCAGGCGGTGTCTTCACGTAGCTGAACTCGCCCCGACCATCCGGTGTCGGCCCCTTCGCCCACGAACCCTCACCAGCGTGGGCGCCGTCAGAGAAGTTGATGAACTGGTACTCGACCTTCTCGAACTCCTTCTCCCGCGGTAGCTTGTTCGGTACGGGAATGTCTTCGATACCCTCGGCGCGCAGCTCGAGGGCGGCAGCGATCCACTGGTTCTGATGGGCAGTGTCCCGAGCCGTCAGAAAGCCGAGCATGTCGCGAACACCCGGGTCGTTCGTCTGATGCAAGATGCGCGCGACCTGTAGGCGGCCCTGCATCTCAGCGTTCGCATTCGACATGAAATCAGCGAGCAGATTACCGCTGGAGGTGATGTACGACCCCGACCAGGGGTTACCGTTGCTGTCGACCGGGCGCACTCCGGCGCCACCGACGATCGCCGCCTGCACGTCGGTGCCGCCGATGATCGCGGCGACCGCGGGGTCGTTCTGCACGGCCTCCTCGGTCAGGCCGAGCGGGGCTGTTTCGAGAAGTTGCGCGATCATGGTCGCGATCATCTCGACGTGACCCATCTCTTCGGCACCGATGCCGTAAAGCAGGTCACGATATTTGCCGGGCATGTGCGCGTTGATCGCCTGGAATCCGTATTGCATCGCAACGGTGATCTCGCCGTACTGACCACCAAGGATCTCCTGCATCTTGCGGGCATACACCGCGTCGGGTGCAGCGGGTGTCGCGTTGTACTGAAGCTCCTGCTTGTGAAAAAACATGTATCTCTCCTAGATCGTGTTCGGGCTGCGGGTGATTAGCGTTTGAGTAGACCAGCGAAGGGTCGCTGCTGCTCGCCTTGCTGAGCTCCGAGCACGATGAGTGTTCCGGTCAGCACGGGGAGCACCCATTGCAGGATTCGCTGCTTCTTCTGCGCCGCGCTCAGCTCTGCCGAAGCGGTGTTGGCCGGTTCGGTGACGGTTTCGCCGCCTTCGCTGGCATGCAGACCGATGGTGCGGCCGAGGAGCCCGGAATACAGTGACGCGCCACCGGCGATTACGGTGAGGGCGAGCTTGAGTTTCGTGTTGCTGCGGCTCTCAGGCTGGCTGGCGAGGCGTGCCTTGTTCCCGGCGATGAGTCCGACACCGCCGATTCCGTGTACGGCGATCGCTGCGAGTTGTACCGGCGCCCACTTCGCCCAACCCAACGCTGACAGGCTGAGCCGTTCGGTCGGGTCTTTCGCATGTGCGGCGGCACCATTCAGGCCGACGGCTCCCATCAGGGTGCCTCCGAACCAGGCAGCGAGACCAAGGTCGTGCATGCTACGAACGAGGGTGTTGCGTTCAGACATTTGTTTCCTTTCGAGGTGGATGAGGGACCAGCTGCGTCATTCAGGTGATCCATTGCAAGACGCTTCCGACTTGTCCGGCCTCCGTTTTGGCCGCTACGTCGTGAAGGTGGTGCAGGGCTTCGTGCAGGCTGTTGTGGATCGACCATTCGAAGGTGTCGCCGAGGTGCATCACTTCGAAGCCGTCAGCGCGTTCTTCGACGAATCCGAGCAGCAACGGCAATGGCACGTCCGAGCCCTCGGAGACCCGCCAGGCATGATCGGCGATCTGTTCCACGCGCAAACCGAACGTGTCAGCATCCGGGTGCTCGGATTCGGCGGTGATGCCGTGTGGTGCGGCGTGCATTTCGTTGAACATCGTGTCCTCCATGACTGGCGCGTGAATGAGCCGTCACCGCACAGTCCGGAGCAACAAGGCCCACGGTACGCATCGACGGAGAGACCCGGCTAGGCATTGACAGACCCGGCCTCAGGTGCGGGTGTCAGGGTGTGGGTTTCCCGCCGTTGACGCTAAGGGTTTCTCCGATGACGTAATTGGACTCGGGTGAGGCGAGAAAGACGTATGCGGGGGCGAGCTCGGCGGGCTGCCCGATCCGCCCGATGGGTGTGTCTTGGCCAAGCTCTGGGAGTTCTTCTACGACTTGGCCGCCGGCCGTTTGCAGCGGTGTCCAGATCGGGCCGGGCGCGACGATGTTGACGCGGATGCCTTTCGGGGCGAGCTGGCCGGCGAGAGCTTTGGAGAACGTGTTGACAGCTGCTTTGGTGGTCGCGTAGTCGACGAGGTTCTCTGACGGCGTGTAGGCCTGATTGGAGGACGTGTTGATGATCGTCGAACCAGCGCGCAGATGCGGGAGCGCGGTTTTCGTGATCCAGAACGCCGCGTAGATTTTCGTTTTCATCGTGTCGTCGAACTGTTCATCGCTGAGGTCCGTCAGGTTTTCGACGTGCTGCTGTTTCGCGGCGTTGTTGACCAGAATGTCCAACCCGCCAAGCTCCGCGACAGCCCGTTCCATAAGGATCCTGCACTGAGCGGAGTCGATGATGTCGCCGGGGATGCCCACTCCTTTCCGGCCGGCCTGTTCGATGAGGGCGAGGATGGCGTCGGCATCGGGTTGCTCGTCGGGGAGGTAGGAGATGACAACGTCTGCGCCCTCCCGGGGGAAGGCGATCGCTACGGCCGCACCGATGCCGGAGTCACCGCCGGTGATGAGGGCCTTCCTGCCGGTGAGCCGCCCGGTGCCGCGATAACTGGCCTCTCCGTGGTCAGCGCGGTTGTTCAGCTTCGCATCCAGGCCCGCGCCTTTTTGGTACTGCGCGGTCGTATCGATGCCTGAGTACATCGTGGTGGGGTCTTGAAAGTGGTATTGGTCGGACAACGAATCTACCTCGCTAACAAAATCGGAAAATGAGTGTGTGCCGTCTACTCGGGTGCTCCGCCGGAGGCGGTGTCAGCCTCCGAGTCGGATTCTTTGGATGCCCCGGTCGACCCTGAGCCGTCGGGGAGATCTTCGGCAGATGGCGCCGCCCCGTCCGGCTGAGTGATGTCCTCGCTGCTGTTTCTGGTCATGACGAATCCTTACTGTGAATGTCGGGCCGGTTGTGGCAGTAGTTCGTCGCCTATCCGGAGGGGTTCTCGGTGGGGGTGCCGTTAGGGTCGGTGCCTGTTTCCGGGTCGACATGATCAGGGTCGACCGGCTTCACAGTGTCGGGGATCGTTCGGGGATCGTTCATTTTTCGATTTCCTTTCCTGGCGTGCCTGATACTCGGGGCGCCGCGACCGTGCCGTGCTCAATGCGCGAAGGCAAGCGATTCGCCCCGCCGTGTTTGTGAATAATGCTGGAGCCCGGCGTCGGCCAATTTCTGATCCAGGTGCGGTTGCAGGTCATCCCAAGACAGGGTCGGGTGATGATCCTGCACGTCGCTCGTGATGCGGTCTATCGCCGTGTCACGCAGAGACTTCGACGCGGCGATCGCGGCGGCGAGGTCTTCTTCGAAGGTGCTGGTGCGTTTGCTCACGTGCCCCGCTCTCTGACCGGCCCGATGCGCGGTTCGGCAAGCTTACGAAGCCCCGACCGTCCCCGAACGGGGTTGACCTTCGCGAATTCGGGTGGCTACGCCTGCGCGAATAGGGGTTGTGCTGCAGTTGTCAACCACCCGGCGACCACAGCCTTTCAGGGGGTCAAACTCTTATGGTGTGTCGTGGTAGCCCCGGACCTCGGTCACCCCAGATCCGAGGACCCGCCGTGTGCGTTCGTGTTCTCGCCGACATCGCTGAAACGAGAAACCATGAGCGCCGCCACCCCTGCCGTCCCTACGGTCACCTTCACCCGAACGAGACCCGGCGGGAATCGCAGTAATCCGACGACGGAGTACTCGGCACTTCTTCGAACCGTCCGCGATGCCGGGCTACTCCGTCGACGAACCGGGTTCTACTACCTCGTCTTCGGGATACTCACCGCACTGCTGGGCGGAGTGGTCACCGGTTTCGTTCTGCTCGGCGACTCGTGGTACCAGCTCATAGTTGCCGCAGTGCTGGGCGTGATCTTGACCCAGTACGCGTTCCTCGCACACGAGGCATCCCACCGGCAAGTGTTCGAATCGGGCAAGCGAAACGATGCCGCCGGCCGGGTGCTCGCGAACCTGGTCGTTGGCATCAGCTACTCATGGTGGATGACGAAACACAGCCGGCACCACGCCAACCCGAACGTGCTCGGCAAAGACCCCGACATCGCTCGCGACTTCGTCTCATTCACTGAAGAAGACGCCGCATCCTCCCGCGGACTAAACGCCTGGTTCACGAAAAAGCAAGGCCGGCTTTTCTTCCCGATCCTGATCTTCGAAGGCCTGAACCTGCACATCCACGGCTTCCGCACCATCTTCGGGCGCGGCCCCGTAGACAGGCGGCTACTCGAAATGACCATGCTGCTCACTCGCGTCGTTCTCTACCTCGCCATCGTCTTCTTGACACTCCCCACAGGCATTGCGTTCGCGTTCGTCGGGGTGCAGCTCGCAGTGTTCGGGTTGTACATGGGGGCATCTTTCGCGCCGAACCACATCGGCATGCCGCTCCTCCCCCAAGGCTCAAAAGTCGATTTCCTTCGCCGCCAGGTGCTGACGTCTCGAAACATCTCCGGCGGCTGGTTCATCAACGCGTTCATGGGCGGCCTTAACTACCAAGTCGAACACCACCTCTTCCCGAACATGCCAAGACCCGCCCTTCGGAAAGCTCAAACGATCGCCCGCGAATACTGCCGCACCCACCAGGTGCTCTACACGGAGACGACGCTTCCGCAGGCATATCGGGCCATCGTGCTCCATATGAACACGGTCGGGCTCAGTGCCGGCCGGCAGGCGATGATCTGCCCCGCCGCGTCATCACTCGGCCGATAACCGGCCGGACCGGATCGCTCCAGAAGTCAATCCCCCCTCACCTTTCGTTCAAGCCCGCGTTGTGAAGGTAGGTTGATGACGTTGCCCTTGACCCTGGCAGGTATGCCAGCTTTGTCCCACCGAAGCGCTAACTACTAGCGCCGGGCCACATCCCTCGAACGTTCACTTTCGCGGTCTCGTCGTTTCTCACGCGACCGGCTTCCCACGCATTCGCGATGACCAGGCGCACCGGCGCCGCATCTCCCCGATCGCCATCCCGGCGATTTATCCACCCAAGACCTTCAGGAGAAATCATGACTACCTTCAACGAAACCGCAAGCCAGCAGCAGACGACCGCACCCGACCGCACCCGCCGGGTCAGCAACGAGACCAAGCCTGCTTTCAGAACGACCGAGTTCATCCTCTACATCGTCATCGTGGTCGCCGTCATCATCACGTCGATCGCCGTCAACGGAACCACCGTCACGAACAGCGACGGAACGCAAACCAACACGCCCGACCCGTTCGACGCCGCCCAGGCCGTGCAGTACATCGTGTTCCTCACGATCGGCTACATGATCGCCCGCGGCCTCGCCAAGTCGGGCAGCCGCAACAGCCACACCGAGTAACGAACCCCCGAAATACGACCACGAACACCAAACGATCACGGCCCACACCCATGCCGTGATCGTCTTGGCATTCCGCTGAGGTACGCCTTCACAATGAACCAGATCCCAGCGCCCGTAACGCGTAGACCGACCGCGCGCCGGTTAGCTAGGTACGCCCGGTGGTGGGCCGCGGACTACGTTTACGCCGTCTACTGGCAGGTACGATCGCTCGGCAGGTCGCATGCCGGACGATATCAAACGGGCCACCTCAACCCGGTCGTCGTGATTCCGGGCATCTGGGAGACGTGGGCGTTCATGCGCCCGCTTGTTGAGCGAGTGCATGCCGCCGGGCATCCGGTGTTCGTTCTCACCTCGCTGGGCTACAACAGTCGGCCCGTCGCGGCGTCAGCCGAGGTGGTGAGCCGGTTCATCGCCTCGAACGAGTTACGCGACGCACTGATCGTCGCGCACAGCAAAGGCGGACTCATCGGAAAGTACGCCATGGCCCGGCTCGACGATTCGCGCCTCATCTCCGGCATGGTCGCCATCTGCACACCGTTCTCCGGATCCCGGTATGCACCGTTTTTGCTGCTGCCGGCATTGCGTGCGTTCTCGCCGCGCGACAAAACGACCGTCATGCTCGCCCAGAACCTCGCCGTCAACTCGCGCATCGTGTCGGTGTACCCGGAGTTTGACCCACACATCCCGGGCAGCAGCGAACTACCCGGCGCCCGCAACATCCAACTCCCGACCGGAGGGCACTTTCGCATCCTCGCTCAACCGCAGACACTCGAAATTGTGCTCGGCCGATACGAATCCGCCGCGACGTGACGCGCGCACAGGGGCTCAGCACGGTGACAGGCTCGTCAGTGCCTGACGAATACCGCATGTTCCGGATGCCCGCCGGCGCGGGGAGAGGCCGGCCTCCGTATCTCCTGCTTCGCGGTGTCGGCCTCTCGCACCGGTCGTATACCCGAGCGGCGAAGTTGCTCTCCCGTTCGGCCGAGGTGATCGCCATCGACCTCCCCGGATTTGGCGGTACCCGCCGACCGGAACACCCCCGCTCGGTCGAGCAGTACGCGGGGGGTATCGCCGAGCTACTCGACCGGGCCGATGTCGGGCCGGTTGTCGTCGTCGGGCACTCGATGGGCGCCCAGTTCGCCCTGTAACTGGCCTTGACGCGCCCCGACTTGGTCGCCGGCGTGGTGATGATCGGGCCGGTCGTCGACCCTCGCGCGCGCACACTTCTACGGCAGGGCGCCGGCCTCATACGCGACGCGGCGCCGGAGCCGTTGCGCACGAACCTGATGGTCGCGTTCGACTACGCCCGGTGCGGCCCTTCCTGGTTCCTCGCCGAGACCCGCGCCATGCTGGCATACCCGACGCACGAACGAATCACCGCACTCACGCAGCCTCTGCTCGTGATCAGGGGCGCCCATGACTCGATTGCCCGGCCGAACTGGGCGGGCCGGCTCAGCAGCCAGGTCACCCGCGGGAGCGTGGAAACTACGGCCGGGCATCGCCACAACGTCGTTCACTCCCTCCCCTCGGAGGTTGCCCTGCGCATCGGCCGTTTCGCCGACACCCTGCCCGACATGGTGCGCCGCCCATGATCTGGAGGGCTTGGCGTGCGACCGAACCGATTCGCAGTCTGTCGCTGAGAACCGTGCTGAAAATAGACGCTGCCCATGTCACCGCACTGACTGGTCTCGCGGTGGCGGCGAGACTGAGCGGGCGCCAGACGTCGAGCCGTACGGCGGATGGGCTGCTCGGCTGCGCGATCGTCGCCGTACTGGGATTCGCACTTGCCGTGATCGCCGTGCAGGCAACTGAACGACGGCGCGACGGACGCGTGTCGTCGTCGACTTGGGCGGGATCAACATTGCCTGTGAAGCTGATCGTTGTCGGTGGTCTTATCAACACACTTGGGTCTGCGGGCGTTGTTGTCGTTCACCGGGGCGATCGGCTCGTCACCGTTACTGCAGCTGTTCTCCTTCTCGGCGGCGACGTGTTGACCGCCCTGTACCTCACACAGCTGCGAGGCGGCGGGCCTTCGCGCGAAGGCAAGCCCTTGAATGGCGAACGGGAACGGGGTCGAATCACCTTATGACGAAGCAATCATCCGAACAGACACACGAGCGTCCGGCCGGTGTCACCGATGAAACAGTGACGGCTCTGGGCAAGTTGTCGGAAGCGCTCGAAATAGTGGAACAGGCACGCGGTTACCTCTACGGCTATCACCGGCTCACGGGCATGGCCGATCTCGCGCTCGGCGAAGCGGTTGCACTTCTCCGGAAGGCAGGGCATACAGAAATTGCGGCGTCGATCGACGAAAACATCGTGGGTCGCAACGTGATTGAGGGCCGTTGGACCTTCCAAATCGTCGAAGACTACGACGCGAACTACTACGACAGCTTCAAACAGGCCGAGGCGGATGCCCGATCCGAGCTCGCCGAGGGCCGAAGCCACCTCTTCGAGGCCGAGATGAAAGAACAACGCCGCACCCACGGCCGCCGGCACCACGAAGAAGGGCCGCAGTGATGAGTGCAGAACAAAACGTCGCAGGGAAAACCGTCGTCATCACGGGCGCGACGAGCGGATTCGGCCGGGGCGCCGCGCATCGGCTCGCTGAACTTGGAGCGAACGTGGTCATCGCCGCACGAAGAATAGACGTGCTCGAGCAGTTCCAGGCAGACATCACAGCCGCAGGGGGCGTCGCCGTCGCCGTTGAAACCGATGTCAGCGACCCAGAAGCCATCGCCCATCTCGCAACTGTCGCGCTGGAGCGGTTCGGTCGCATCGACGTGTGGGTGAATAACGTCGGTATCGGCGCGCTGGGGCTGTTTTGGGACATCCCGATCGAAGTTCACGCCCGCGTGATCGATGTGAATCTGAAGGGACTCATCTACGGCGCTCACACGGCCCTTCGGCAATTTCTCGAGCAGGGAGCGGGGATTCTCGTGAACGTCGGTTCGGTCGACAGCGTTGTACCGCTCGCCTATCAAGCCTCCTACGCCGCATCGAAAGCAGGAGTGTTGAGCCTTGGCCGCTCGCTCAACGAAGAACTCCGCCTCGCCGGGATGGCCGACACCATCAAAGTCGGCACCATCATGCCGTGGGCCGTAGACACGCCGTGGTGGACACACGCAGCGAACTACAGCGGCCACACCGCCCGAATGGCAGCAATGGACGACCCCCAGATCGTCGTCGATGCCATCGTCGCCGCATGCACCCACCCCATTCAAGAGCAACCCGTCGGCGCAAAAGCACGCACCTCAGACGTCTCGCACCGCCTGTTTCCCGAACTCACCGAGCGACTCAGCGGAAAACTCGCCGACGCAGAGGTCAAGAAGGGCGCACGGCTACCCAACACCACCGGGTCGATCTACCAACCAATGTCTGACGGCACAGCGGTCGACGGGGGCATCCGTGCCCGCATGAAGCAAGAAGATATCGACACTAATCCCGCCTGAATTCGACCAAACCGCCCTGACACAACCCTCGTAAAGGAACATCAAGTGACCGAAGTACAGACCTATACCGCACAACTCGTCAACAACGACGGCACGCAAACCCACGAACTCGAGACCATCGCCGGCCTTCCACAGAAATCGTTCATCCTACCCACCGAACGCAACGGCACGACCGTCGACGTGGTCTGGGAACTCGACCCCGACAGCGAAGACAATACCTACCGCCCCACCTCCGGCGACGGCTACGGCGAAGGCGGCATCACCTCCTAGAAAGTGGAAGCCCGGCGCGAATCCTCCCTTCAGATCAGGGCACACCCGAGACGCCACATAGCGAACTTATGACGCCAACGCTGAAACTGTTACCAACAGAGGAACTCAATGCTCTTGATCTTCGGATCCACCCTGAGTGAAACACTCATCAACGTCGTCACTCTCATCTGCGGATACTGCAATGTCAACGCTCCACAGAATGTTCTAAAACGCCGAAACCGCCTCACCCTTTTCTTCGTCCCCTTATTCGCACTGTCAACGAAGTACGTGAACCAATGCACCAACTGCGGCGCCCAAACCAGCCTCAGCGCAGACCAGGCCCAACACTCCCTCGCCTGGTCGCAGACCCACCGCTGAGCAGTTCCCAACCGCCGGTCGGCTCTGCGCTGACGACGTAATTGTCGATAGCGGATCGCGCGTACGGACCTGGGGTCACGCAGGATGCCCTCCGGGCGACAAAAGTGGCACATCAACTCGAGACTATTGCGACAACCTCATGCGCACGTGGCGGCTCGACGCTTACGGGACATAGATTATCAGCGCACATATACCTCTGGCTTGTGGGCTTTGTTGAGATGCTTCGGGCTGCCTGAGACAACACACTCGTCATTCGTACAAGGGAGACCGTCCGACTAGCCACTTCTTTACCCCCCTACTCATGTTGTTTGCGCGCGAAGCGCCGAAAAAGAACGATGAAAAGTTCACGCCGTCCGCGATGGCGATTCGCCTGGCATGCGAACTCTTCAGCGTCTGAGGGCGCGGTATGCGAGGTGGACGGCGAGGAGTCATTCAGGGTTGCCAACCTCTAGGCCCAGAGATTTCCTAGCTCGTGCAACGCGCGTAAACCCGGTGTTGCGGTGGGCGCTCTACGTGTCGGCGTAGTTGCAATCCCGGACTCGTGGTCAAGTTGAGCGTGTCATGTAGTTCGGGTTGCGAATCCTTGCTGTTCTGTCTCCCGAGGACACCAGCGAGCGGCGGCAATTGGCGCAGGTGGAAGCGTTCGTCGAGCGGCTCTAGAAGCAGAGCTCTTGGGTCAGCGGTTGTCGTGGACGCGCTTCAGCTTGCCGCCAGAGCGTTCGAGCGAGCCGGGGGCGGCGAGCTCGACAGTGACGCTTGAGCCGATTCGGGTTTTAATATCGCGGATGAGGGTGGCTGAGGCGCGTTCGCCATCGGCGGCACTGAGGCCCGGGGTGGGTTCGATGCGCACGGTCATGCAGTCCATGCGGCCCTGCTTGGTCAGTTCGAGTTCGAAGTGCGGCGACAGCCCGTCGATCGTCAAGGCGATCTCTTCGATCTGGGTGGGAAAGAGGTTCACGCCGCGCAGGATGATCATGTCGTCGTTTCGGCCGGTGATTTTCATGATGCGGCGCATGTTGGGCCTCGCAGTGCCGGGCAGCAGGGTTGATATGTCGTGGGTTCGGTACCGGATGATCGGCAAGGCTTCTTTGATCAAAGTGGTGAAGACGAGCTCGCCTTGCTGACCATCCGGTACCGCCTGCCCTAAGGCGTCGACGATCTCGGGGCGGAAGTGGTCTTCCCAGATGTGCGGCCCGTCTTTGCTTTCGATGCATTCGCTGCCGACGCCCGGGCCCATGACCTCGCTGAGGCCGTAGATGTCGAGCGCGTCGATGCCGAAACTGGCCTCGATGGTGGTGCGCATCTTATTGGTCCAGGGTTCGGCGCCGAGTACACCGACCTTGACGGTGCTGTCGCGGGGGTCGATGCCGCTTTGCCGGAGGGCATCGATGAGGGTGAGGAGGTAGGTGGGGGTGCACATGATGGCGTCGGGTTCGAAGTCGCGGATGAGTTGTACTTGTTTGAGTGTATTTCCGCCTGACATGGGTACGACGGTGCAGCCGAGCTTCTCGATGCCGGCGTGCGCGCCGAGACCGCCGGTGAAGAGGCCGTAGCCGTAGGCGTTGTGCACCATCTGGCCGGGGCGGATACCGGCGGCCCTGAGGGAGCGGGCCACGAGCCCGGCCCACCGATCGAGGTCGCCCTGGGTGTAGCCCACGACGGTCGGTAGTCCGGTGGTTCCTGACGAAGCGTGGATGCGGGCGACATTGGCGCGGGGTACGGCGAACATGCCGAACGGGTAGGTCTCGCGGAGGTCGTCTTTCGTGGTGAACGGCAGTTTTTCAAGGTCAGCGAGTTCGCGGATGTCATCGGGATGCACCCCGGCGGCGTCGAACTTGCGGGTGTAGATCGGCACGTTCTCGTACGCGCGGCGCACGGTCTGCTGCAGACGCACGAGCTGCACGGCCTCGAGCTCATCACGCGACATCCGCTCTTCGGCGTCGAGCTCGGCGGCCGCGGGAGCGTGCGCGCGGACTTTGTTCGTGAGTGATGACATAAAGCCCTCCAGTTTGGTGTTTGAGCGGTTGTGGTGAAAGCGGTTGGTCAGTGCGTGCGCGCACGTTCGGGCAGGTTCGTCGTGCGGATCCTGCCACCAAACTCGGCGGTGACTTGCCTGTCAGATGTGCCGCGCCGGAGCTCGTGACCGCGCTTCTCGGCGGTGACGTTTGGCGCCTTGCCGAGCCGGGCAGCGCCAGGAACGAGGTCTCCGTGTCGGCCGTGACCGAGACCGCGTCGCATTCGTAGGAGATCGCGGAGGGGGTGTCGGCGACCGAGAGGTGTCCTCTGTGCACGAGGTCGACGCCATTGAGCATGACTTGGCGGCTAGCCATCGAGACCGTACCGCGACCAGGTGGAGCGAAGAACACACGTATTCCGAGAGCCGCTGACGCTCGGTCGCGGGCGAACATCGAGGTCGCTCCGAGGAGGCCCATGTGGGGCGGGGGCCGGTGCCGACCTTCTCACTAATGTTCCTATCCTCATCGAGACTGTCGTCGTTTCATCGAGACTGTCGTCGCTGACCCTACTACGCCGACTGAACGTACGGTAAGCGCGCACGGAGGTGTGCGCATTCGGCACAGTGTTGTGCGTTTGGAGCGATGCCGACAGCTGCGATGGGGCGGATGCTCGAACCACCGGCCTCACACCCACTGAATGGTCGGTCAGACATGTTCGTGAAGGAGCAAAATGCAAGTGGACTACATCGTCGGTGCAGACTCAGCCCGCAGTGTTGATGCCCGGTGGCTCATCGAGGCCGGACACCCGGGCACGTGATCGAGGCAGCGATGGCCGACACCGATCCGAAAACCCGCAGTCCGCCGACCCGAACCTCCGTGTGCACGGAATCGACGACTTCCGGATGGCCGCCTCGTCGATCACGCCGCGCAACTCAGGCGACAACACGAATGCTCGGTCCGCCGTGATTGACGCGACACTCGCCGACATCCTCGGCGGCAAATGAGTCGTAGAAAATTCCCTTCAAGCCGACATCCTCGGCGGCGCCCTCAACACACCACCAACTCCGATATCAACATCAACGCAAGGAAATCCACATGACAATCGACAGCAACATCAGCCGCACTGACAGCGAACACGGCAGCTCGGACGAGCCCGTCTTCACCACCGGTCTTCTCATCAATGGAATCTGGCGTCAAGCGGACTCGACCTTCACCGACCTCAACCCGGCGACCGGGCAGCCGCTCGCCGAGGTGTCCGACGGGTCCGCCGCCGACATCGACGAGGCGGTCGCGGCCGCTCGAGCCGCTTTGAACGGCGAGTGGAAGACCACCCCGGGAGCCGTTCGCGGGCAACTCCTGAACCGCATCGCCGATCTCATTGAACGCGATGGGGCCTACCTCGCCCGCCTCGAGGCCCTCGACATCGGCAAACCCCTCGCCCAGCCTGGAATGCTCGACGTCCCGAATGCCGCAGCGACGTTCCGGCATTTTGCGGGCTGGGCCGACAAGGTCCAGGGCACCACGATCCCGACCGGGGGCGCGATGGGCCGCCCGACGCTCTCATACACGGTGCGGGAGCCGGTGGGTGTCATCGGCGCAATCGTGCCGTGGAACACTCCGCTGATGATCGCAGCATGGAAGATCGCGCCCGCCCTCGCGACGGGCAACACGATGGTCGTGAAGCCGGCAGAGGATGCTCCGCTCTCGATCTTGCACCTGGCGACGCTGATCGTCGAAGCGGGCGTGCCCGCGGGAGTGTTCAACGTCGTGCCCGGTTCGGGCCGGGTGGCCGGCGCGTCGCTGGTCGAGCATCCCGATGTCGACAAGATCAGCTTCACCGGCAGCCCCGAGGTTGGCCGGCACATTCAGATCTCTGCGGCCCAGACCTTCAAGCGGGTCACGCTCGAGCTCGGTGGTAAAACCCCGCAGATCATCTTCGCCGACGCCAATCTGGATGCCGCGATCGGCGGCTCGGCGATGGGACTGTTTTTCAACCAGGGTGAGGTATGTGCCGCAGGCACGCGCATTTTGGCGCATCGATCGGTGTACGAGCAGGTCGTTGACGGACTCGCGGGAGCCGCCACCGCCCAGGTGCTCGGCGACCCCTTCGATGGCGCGACCACAGTCGGGGCGCTGATCAACGAGAAGCAGCAGAAGAGCGTGCAGGCCTACATCGAGAAGGGCAAGGCCGAGGGTGCCCGGTTGGTGGCGGGTGGAGAGACGGGCAAATCCGAGGGCTTCTTTGTGCGCCCAACGATCTTCGCCGACGTCGACAACAGCATGGCGATTGCTCAGGAGGAGATCTTCGGCCCAGTCGGTGTCGTTATCCCTTTCGACACCGAGGAGGAGGCGATCCGCATTGCGAACGCCACTCCCTATGGGCTTGCGGCGAGTATTTGGACGTCAGATGTATCCATCGCGCATCGCGTAGCGGCGGAGGTGCGCGCGGGTGCCGTCTGGATCAACGGCTGGGCGGCCATCGATCCTGCGTTGCCGTGGGGTGGCATGAAGACGTCCGGCATCGGCCGCGAACTCGGCTACG
This sequence comes from Subtercola sp. YIM 133946, assembly GCF_036553535.1. Taxonomy (NCBI): domain Bacteria; kingdom Bacillati; phylum Actinomycetota; class Actinomycetes; order Micrococcales; family Microbacteriaceae; genus Subtercola; species Subtercola sp. YIM 133946. Next base: position 34,776 of record NZ_JAZHPE010000023.1, on the reverse strand, counting down.
CCGGCATCCTCGCGAACACCGAGGAGAAGGTCATCACCGTCGTCATGTAGCTATGTCGCTCTGCCAGCAAAAGCTCACCCCGCCGGATCACCTGGCGGGGTGAGCTGCCGCCCGGAAGTCGCTCGGCGAGAGCCCAAACTCGCTCCGGAATGCGCGGGAGAACCCCGCGGCATCCGCGAATCCCCGGGAGGCGCCAATCGCTGAAACGGATCGCTCCAACTGCGCGGGGTTGCCGAGGTCGCGGCGGGCCTGGTCCAGCCGCCGATGCCGGATCCAGCCGCTCACCGTCTCGTGGCGTCGTTCGAACAGCTTTTGTAAGTAACGCACCGATACATGGTGCGCGTCGGCGATCGAAGAGACAGTGAGGCTGGCATCGCCCAGATGCTCGACGATGTAAGACTCGATCTGCATCAGCAGGGCGCGGCGGCGACTCGCCTCGTCGGTGGCGACTGCCAGGCCGAGACGTTCGGCCAGTGTGGCAGTGACTAGATCGAGCACCGCGTCCGACAAGGGTATGCCGCCCGAGAGCGGCTGCGAGTCCAGCTGCCGGCTCATCTCGCGGAGAAAGCTCGAGGTGACGGCGCCTAAGCCGCGGCGACCGGAGAAGCGGGAGGCGGTGAGGGTGGACAGCGTTCCCCGGTCCAATCGCAGCAGCTCGGCCGGGAACATTACGACGAACATCGCGAACGACTGGTCAAAGTCGAGCACGTAGGGGCGAGTGGTGTCGTAGATGGCGAAGTCCCCAGGTGCCAGCGCGGCATCCCGGTCATCTTGTGAAATCACGCTGTAGCCGCGCAATTGCAGACCCAGCTTGATGAACCCCGGGTTGTTGCGGGCGATCGAGCGTACCGTGCGGCGCACAGAGACGGCGGAACCTGCAACGGTGTTGATCTCCGCCTGACCGAGCGACTGCGAAACAAGAGAACCGGAAAAGCCCGGCCCATCAGCCGATTCCTTAAGTTCGACGGTGAGTGGTACAAAGCTTTGACTGACTGCCTCCGTCCAGGCGTCGAAGCGATCGGGAGCGGAAAGAACCGAGCAGTCGAGCACGGCGCGGGAATAGGCACCATGCCCCTCAAGGGAGACAACAACCTCGTTCGTCATGCCTCTCAGTAACGCACACTTCAGAGTTGGCGGCCACTCCCGGCCCGCGACGCTCATGCAGACCAACGATCACGTTGGGCTCCGCGTCACGAGAGCAGGTCACCGGTCGACGAATATTTCATGTATGTAAAACTACACACGGAGTGTAGATATTTTACAGCGTGAGTGCTTATATGAACTAACTCGGTGTCCGCCGGGCCTCATACCACTTCATAGCAAGGACGATTATGCGTACCGAATCTCGACGTACCGCACGACTGGCCGTCGTCGCCTCCGCGGTGGCTCTGGTCGCGACCACTGCACTCAGCGGATGTTCGATGGCAAGCAGCGCGAGCACCCAAACCACAGGAACGGCCACAGTGCCGAAGACGATCGTCTTCGACTACCCGTACACGACGCTCCCGGTCTACCCAGTAATCTTGGCGGCGGCCAAGGCAAAGGCCGAAAGCCTCGGCTATGAGGTTCTCACCACCGACGATGGTGGCTCACTCGACAACCAGGTGGCAAATCTGACGACGATGGTCAACAAGGGCGTCGGCGCCATCGTCACATTCCCCATTGAATCGAGCGCCCTGACCTCGGTGCAGCAATCCGCTCAGGCCGCCGGCACGAAGTGGATCACCTACGGAGCCAACATGGACGGCGAAGACGGGTCGATCGATCTCGCCAACCAGGCATCGGGTTCGCAGATCGCACAGGCCCTTGGCGCCTACCTATCCGCAAAGAACATCACGACTGGCACGGTTCTCGTTCTCGGCAACGACACGGTAGAACTCGGTCGACAGCGCACCAGCGGCATGATCTCGGGACTCAAACAGTACGCGCCAGGCCTCACCGTCGTGCAAGATCTCGCGCTGGGTTCCGACGAGGGCGCTTCGGTGACCCAAGCCAAACTGGTCAGCGATCCGAGCATCGACTATGTGCTGGCTGTGAACGACGACACTGCCCTCGGTGCCGCGATCGCGTTTCAAGAAGCAGGCAAGTCGCTCGACACGAGCTTCATCGGCGGCAATGACGGCACACCGACGGTGCTGGGCGATCTGAAGACGAACAACAGCTTTATTAAGGCGACGATCGCCCTCGATCTGACGGCCATTGGTCAAGCTGTAGCGACAACGTCGGCCGCTGCGATCGAGGGTTCGACGGCGACGACCTACGCGGCGAAACCTGTGACGGCAACGCCGGACAGCACTAATCTCGACGCTCTGATCGCCCAGTTCAACTAACTCGGAAGTGAGAGCCGAGATGTCTACCACCGCAATCGATTCAGCTCCGGTGCGACTCGACGTGCGCGGGGCGGTGAAGCGCTACGGCGACTTCACCGCCCTCGCGGGCGTGGATCTCAGCGTCAGAGGTGGCTCAGTGCACGCTCTGCTTGGCCACAACGGCGCCGGAAAGTCGACGCTTATCGGATTAGTGAGCGGAGCCACGGCCCCAACGGCCGGCACCCTCATCGTCGACGGCATCGAACGCAATTTTTCGGGGCCCCGAGACGCCACCGCGGCGGGAATCTCGGTCATCCACCAACATCTCAGTCTTGTCGACTCGCTGACCGTGTCAGACAACGTTTTTCTCGGCGACGAGCGCACTGGGGCCGGATTCCTGCGTCGGCGTTGGCAGGCGGAAGAGACTCGCAAACTTCTCGATCAGATCGGCGCAACGTGTTCGCCGCACGACAATGTCGGATCGTTACCGACGGCTCAACGACAGCTGATCGAGATAGCGAAGGCGCTAAGGGCCGATTCGGGCATCCTCATTCTCGACGAACCAACTGCGTCGCTCTCTGACGTCGAGTCCAGGCGGCTCGGTGGCCTGATCGCACAGCTGCGAAGTCGCGGGCTGGCCATCGTCTACGTGACCCATCTTCTACAAGAAGTGGAACGCCTTGCCGACGATGTAACGGTGCTCGAAGACGGCCGCGTCGCCCATTCCGGGCCAGCGTCAGAACTCGACCGTGCCGACTTGGTGCGACTGATCTCCGGCGACAAAGGCACAGTTAGCGGCGCAAACAGAAGCGCAGACGCAGTCACAGTATCGTCGGCATCACCGCTCTCGACAGGGCACGCGGATGCCCGCCAGGACGCGCTCGTCGTCACTGCCTTGCGCGGCCCCGACTTCGGCCCCGTTGATCTGCGCGTCGCCCGTGGTGAAATCGTCGGCTTGTTCGGCATGCTCGGATCTGGCCGAAGCGAACTTCTGGAGACGATCGCCGGAGCACGTCGCGCCACAGCCGGAACTGTAACCCTTGACGATACGAATGCCGTGTTTCGCTCGCCGTACGCTGCAACGCGGCGAGGCGTGAGTTTCGTGAGCGGTGAGCGCGCCAGAGACGGCCTGCTCCATGGCCTCAGCCTCGCAGAAAATCTGCTCGTGGGCTGCATGGGTCGTCTGGCAAAGCATGGATTTCGCAAATCCAGCGCCGAACTGTCCACTCTGAAGGAGGCAAAGCGCCAGTTCGATCTCACCGCCCCCGATAATGTGCTCATCGGCTCGCTCTCGGGTGGCAACCAACAGAAAGTGATGCTCGCCCGGGCGGGCTCAGCATCGGCCCGACCCCGGGTACTCGTGCTCGACGGCCCTTCGCAGGGTGTTGACGTCGGCAGCAGAGCCGACATTTACCAAAGTCTCAAACGGCTTGCGAGCGACCACGGAACGGCCATCTTGTTCTCGTCATCCGATCCCGAAGAAATGCGCGACCTCGCCGACCGCGTCCTGGTGTTTCAGCGCGGTGCGATCATCGCCGAGCTGCCTATCGAACTCGCAACAGACTCCACACTGATACGGCTCGCCTCTCACGGTGCCGATCCAGCCCCAGCTCGCCTCGCAAAGGATGTCGCCTGATGACTGATACACGTTTGAACCCCGCAACAGCTGTTCAGCGGCCGGAGCCATCTCTTCACCCTTGTGAAGTGACGAAGACGCCGCTGCTTCCCCGGCTGGGGCGCCGACTGCGTTCCGGCGCGCTTCAGAACGTTCTTCTGCTCGGCCTGCTCGTGCTGATCGTGCTCTTTCAGCTCACGACAGGCGTCTTTCTCAACCCGGCAAACATCAGGGGCATCCTGCTCGACAGCGCTGTTCTGCTGATCGTCGCCGTTCCCGCCTCACTCCTGCTCATCTCCGGATTCGTCGATCTCTCGATCGGGTCGGTCCTCGGATTGGGAGGTGTTACCACCGCACTTCTCCTGACCACGACAACCCTCCCTCCGCTCATCGCCGTGCTCGTCGGGGTGGCGGCGGGGGCGGCCATCGGGTTACTCAATGCGACCCTCATCACTGTCCTGAAGCTTTCGCCCCTGATCGTGACGCTTGGCACACTCTCGCTGGCCTATGGCGTCACCCGGGGCGTCAGCAGCCTCCCACTATCCGGCTTTCCCCCTGAGTTCCGGGTGCTGGGCGGAAGCCTAATCGCAGGCATTCCGCTACCGGTCATCATCGCCGTCGTTATCGCCATCGCAGGATGGATCTTTGCCACTCGAACCCCGGCAGGGCGCCACGTCTACGCCGTCGGTGCCAATCCCTCGGCGGCGTACCTCTCCGGGCTTCGGGTTCGGCTCATCCCGTTCACTCTGTATGTCGTCGTAGCGGCAGCGGCCGCATTCGGCGGCATCGTCAGCGCCAGTCGCCTCGGAAGCGCCTCGCCCGGCACCCTCGGTGTGGGCTTCGAGATCACCGTTCTCACGGCCCTTCTTCTCGGCGGCGTCAATTTCGCCGGCGGCAGCGGTAGCGTCATCGGCGTAGTCATCGGCGTGCTGTTTCTCGGGGTGCTCCGCAACGGGCTCACCCTCATCGGAATACCCGACTTCTGGCAGGACATCGCCACGGGCGCCGTACTGGTGTTCGCGGCAGGCCTGAACTATCTCAATGCACGTCGGCTTTCGGCCCGACACTGACAGCCACGCGAAAGGAAACGACAATGAACAAGCAGATCGTCAGCCCGGAGCTGATCTTCACGAATGCCGCTATCTACACCGCCGGAGCGTCTGCGGGGTGGGCGAACGCGATCGCTGTTCGCGATGGAATAATCACGGCTGTCGGCGAGGCCGATCAAGTCGCCGAACTCTCCGGGCCCGACACGACTACGATCGATTTGGGCGGAAAAATGATGATGCCTGGCATCATTGACGTTCACACGCACCTCATGCTCGGCGGCCAATCGGCGGCGTGGGAGCTCGCAATCGAACCGACCGCGAGCATAGACGAAGTGATCGAAATCATCGCCCGTGAGGCCACATCGAGCGTGGCGGGCGCCTGGATCATCGGCGGGCTCGTCGGCAGCCTCGCGATGAACGAGATCACCAATGCGTCGTTCCTCGCCCGTCTCGATGCGGCCAGCGCCGGTCACCCCGTTCTGCTGCGCGATGACACGCAACACAACCGCTGGGTCAACTCCGTCACCCTCGGTCTGATGGGGGTCGACGACGACACACCCGACCTGCCTGGCGGCGTGTACGTGCGCGACTCCGACGGCAACCTCACGGGTGTCATGTGGGAGCTCGCGTCGCGGCACGCAGAAGAGGTCGCGATTTCGGCGACGCCGAATCAGGATGCACGTAACGCCGTTTCGGCACGCCGAGCGATCGAGGTGCTCAACTCCTTCGGCATCACGGGCACACAAGAAGCCGCGACCTTCGAATCGGCTTTGCGGGCGTTCCGCGATCTCGATCAGGCAGCGCAACTGAACGCATGGGTCGTTTCGTCCCTGCCCGCACGCGACTTCGTGATCGGCGTCGGTGATGTCGGCGAACGACTTTTCGACAAAGCCGAACAGTACCGCACCGAACATGTGCGACCCGACTTCGTGAAGGCTGTGGTCGACGGCATCCCCATGTCGTATACGGCCGCCTTTCTCGAGCCGTACGCGGGCTCACACGATCACGGGCACGCCTACCGTGGCGAGACATACTTCACCCTTCCCGATCTCGTGAGGCTTCTCGACACCTGCCACAGCCGTGGACTGGGCTGCAAGCTCCATGCCACGGGAGACGGTGCCGTGCGCCAGATTCTCGACGCCGTCGAAATCATCCGTTCGCTTCGCGGGCCCGGGCCGACGTTCCAGATCGCCCACGTCGAGTTCGTCAGCCCTGACGACCTGCCTCGCTTCGCTGAACTCGGCGTCGTGGCCGACATGTCACCGGCCATGTGGTTTCCGAGCCCGATGTCGTTGGCGATCGATGCGGTGCTCCCGCCCGATGTAATGAAACGCATGTGGCCGCTTCGAGAGCTGGTCGACAGTACGGCCACCGTGGCGGCCGGATCGGACTGGCCCTGCGCAATGCCGGTGCCCGACCCCTGGATCGGAATCGAAACGATGGTGACGCGCACTAACCCTGACGGCGCCTACCCGGGCGTGCTGAACGCCGATCAGGCGCTCACGCTGGCCGAAGTCATTCAGACCTACACGATCAACCCGGCAAAGGCGATAGGGCTCGGGTCTGTCACCGGCTCGCTGGAAGTTGGCAAGTCGGCCGACCTGATCGTGCTCAATCAGAACATCTTCGACATCGATCCCGCATGCATTCATGACACCAAAGTCGAACAGACCTACTTCGCCGGCCGGCTGGTGTACGAGGGCTCACAGTGACGGCCGTCGTGCTCGACGCGAACCTCGCCGAGCGCATCGTTAGGTTGGCGCTCCCGTACTGGAAAATAGCCGACGACGCAGTGGTGGTGTTCGTCAAGCATCGCGAAAACGTCGTATTTCGCATCATCGACGCAGAACAGCAGTTCGCGGTGCGCCTTCATCGACCCGGCTACCGGTCAGACGCCGAGATTCTCACAGAGGTGCGCCATATCGCTGCCCTCGGTGAACACGGGATGAGTGTGCCGTTCATTCTCGTCGCCACCACCGGGTCGCCGCTCGTGCACGTTCTGCACGGCGGTATCGACTTCCAGCTGGATGCACAGCGTTGGCTGGTGGGCAGTGCCCCGATGGGCGACATCGACACCGCCTTCGCGGGTACGACCACGCTGACGACGACGGATTTCAGAGCGCTGGGACGCGTCGCGGCGCAGCTGCACGAGACGACGCAACAAGTCGGAAAAGTACCGGGCTATACGCGCGGAGCCTGGGATGCGGCCGGCCTCGTCGGACCCACGCCGCTATGGGGAGATCCCCTCGAGCTTCGCGATAATGACATGCACGACCGAGCCGTGCTGACCCAGACCATCACGGCGCTGCGCGTTTCGCTTGGACAAGCCAGTACCCGAGCAGCGGTCTACGGCCCGGTACACGCCGACTTCACGCCAGAGAACGTTCTCGTGGTCGACGGCCGTCTCGTGGTCATCGACTTCGACGACTTCGGCGACGGCTGGAACATGTTCGATCTCGCAACCATCCTGTTCTTTTATACGCCCGATCCGCGTTACCCGTCGTTCCGCTCGGCGATGCTCGCCGGCTACACCTCCGTACGGCCCTTACAGCACGACGAGCCAGCACTTCTCGACGACCTTCTGATCGCGCGTGGGCTCACATACCTCGGCTGGACAGGGCAGCGCCGCGACGAAGACGGCATGGAATTTCTCGCCACCGACGTGCGGAGGCACGTCATCGCACTCGCAACCGAGTACCTCGATTCGTCCGCTAGACAAACCAGAACGTGAGCACCAACATGATCAGCACGACCACCGAAACCCTGCGTGTCGAGTCTCTGCTCGCGAGACGAGCAAAGACCATCGGCCGCTACTCGCCTACCTTCTACGACCTCCCGCTCGAAATCGTGGCCGGAGACGGGGTGTGGCTCACCGCGGCCGACGGCACACGGTATCTCGATGCCTACAACAACGTGCCCTGCGTCGGGCACGCGAACCGGGAGGTGCGCGAAGCCATTTCCGCTCAGCTCGAGCTCGTCAACTTGCACACCCGCTACCTCAACGATCGGGTGGTCGAATACGCAGAGCGTCTGCTCGACACGTTCCGAGGGCGATTGCAACGGATCTTCTTCACGAACAGCGGGTCGGAATCCAACGAATTAGCCCTCCGTATTGCGAACCAGCACACCGGCGCCACCGGCCTCATCGTGACCGATTGGAGTTACCACGGCAATACCACCAGCCTCGCCGTGGCCACGACCGCCCTAGAGTTCCGCGAACCTCTTGGAGACCACGTCAGGCCGGTCCACGTGCCAGACGCGACAGGGGCAGAACCGGCAGACGTGAAGAGACTGCTCTCTGCCGGACTGGCCGAGGTCGATGCCGCGATTTCCTCCTTGATCGCCGCCGGCCATGGCGTGAGCGCAGCCCTGTTCGACCCGCTCTTCTCCACAGAAGGCCTTGTTCAGCCGCCGGCGGGCTATGTCGAGGGCCTCTGCGAACGGGTGCACGCGGCCGGCGGGCTCGTCATCGCGGATGAGGTGCAGAGCGGCTTCGGTCGAGTCGGGGCGGTGATGTGGGGGCACGAGATGTTCGACATCGGACCGGATCTCGTCACCCTTGGCAAACCGATGGGTAACGGGCATCCACTTGGCGCCGTCATCACCACGACAGCGCTGCTCGACGAGTTCGGCTCACGCAACATGTATTTCAACACCTTTGCCGGAAGCCCTGTCTCTTCGGTAGCGGGCCTGGCGGTGCTCGATGTCATTCGCGACAAGAAACTCGTTGAAAGCGCACACAATCTCGGGCTCGTCATCTCAGAAAGACTGCAGCAGATCTCCCTTTCGCCGCACATCGGTTCGGTACGAGGAAGAGGACTTTATTTCGGGGTCGATTTCGTCACACCCGACAACCGTGCTGATACCGCCACCGCCAAGGCCGTCGTCGAAGATATGAAGTCACGCGGCGTTCTCATCAGCAGAATCGGTCGGGAGGGAAACGTTCTCAAGATGCGGCCCCCCATGGTTATCACTCGCGACGAGGTCGACCTGCTGCTCGACACGCTCGCGTCGTCGGTGTCGGCCATCGATGACAGCGATAATTGAAGCCGTACTGCGCATCAGAAAGTCGGAGGTGACCGTGGAGGTTGACCGGGCTCCCGGCCTGCGCGAGCGCAACAGAATACGAACACGCGACGACATTCTCGATTCTGCTGCGGCTCTTCTCGGCGAATTCGGTTACAACGGAACCACCCTCGACGACGTCGCAAAACACGCCGGACTCTCTCGCAAGACGATTTATGCGTACTTCCCGAACGGCCGAGACGAAATGGTGCAGGCCGCTTATGTGCGGATCGCCAAACAGGTCGAACAGAGAGGAATGCTCGCTCGCGAGTCCCTAACCGATCCGGTCGATCGTATCGTGGCTCTTGCGGAGGCACTGATCCGCACAGCCATCACGCCGGAGGGTCGTTTCTATGGCATTCTCGGCCCAGACGTCACGCCGGTACTAACGTCGGTCATGGGCAGCACGTCTCGATCTTTCACGCAACTCATCCACGATGACCTTGCCGAGTCAATGGCACAGTCGAATCTACCGCCCGCGACACCGGTCGACGAACTAGCCCATCTCCTGACCGGAACGATCCGCGCCGCAGGAAATATCGCCGCTGTCGAGCCGCGGCGCGCGAAGCTCTTAACAGAAGCAGTTCGCATGATGGCAGCCGGACTCCTTTCGGGAAGCGCTGACGAATGACATCAATCTTCCGCGCGTATTTAATACCTGCCGCGGCTCGGAGAAGCGGAAGCGGCGCCGTTCAGTACCAATCCCCGTAGAGCGCGAGCAGTGCAGGTCACGAGATCGGTTCCTGACGTAAGGTCCGTTATCAGCGCAATTCGCCCGCGCAGCTGAAGGCCCGATACCAGCGATCATGTCAAGAGAAAAAGCTGACAAAATCACGCTACACATACGTCACACCGCTACGCGGTTGCCGAACGTAGTCTGAGCTCGTTCGACCTAGTTATCTTCTCGTTTGATGAGCGGCGCAATGAGGTAAACCTTGTCGCGATGCTTCAGCTCTCCCTCTGCGGCACCGGCGGTGTGTTCTTCAATCCAGATGCGCTTGTGGTCCTGAGTTGACGGCTGCCACTGATTTCGCGAATGCCCGCGCACGTTCCACCTTCCTGTTCGCGCACGCCCTTCACCATTTCTGGCGCCCGTACCTGCCCCGAAAATCACGCGGGTTGCGTAGATCACCTGGGTCTCTTCGCTCGGCACCCCCGCTGTTCGCGGCATCGCTGCTCGATTTCCCGTCTTAGCCGTTGATGGAATTCGTTCGGGCACCACAGACCATAAGGCGGCTAGGAGCTGCGCGCTGAGGTCTCCGCGGGCTGTGTATCCATCTGCTCCTTGGTCGAAGGTTTGAGGCCGCATCCGAGCCACCCCTAGACGATTACCCGCCCGATTTGCACTCAATGTCATAGACGCTATGAGCAATCTTGCTGGTTCAACCACCCACGCAATGAGGCGGGCGGGCGGCACAGCCGCCCCGATCAGAGGTTGTGTCATGATCACGATGCCACTGGGAGTTGGCAACGCTTCTTCGTTGAACGAGGTAATCAGGTGGGCTTTGCTTTTGATTGCCTCATGCGCCCGCCCGGGGACATAGAAGAACCACCGGTCGGCCGCGGCGTGGACCATGACGTCGGTGACCGGGCCAGGTCTGGCATCTTGCATAAGGAAGTCGATCAGGTTAGGTAACCGGCGAGGGAGTGCCGTAGCGAACCCGAGAGCTAGCTTCGCTCCGTCGCCCTCTAACGCCGGGAAGGGAGGGTGACTGTATCCGTTCGCGATGAGCGCTTCCCGGAGGCGACGCGCGACAGGAGGTTCGATTGAGCTGCTTGGCCCTTTCACGAACTGACCCATGCTCTTCAACGTCATCATCGCGAGCTTTGAATCGATGCCAAGCTCGGACGCTATCTCGTGTACGCGTGGTTTCGCCATGGGCCCTGCTTCTCACTGGTGGATGCGTCGGAGGAAGTTCGTCAACAATATGACAGCATCCGCGGCTATGCCTGCCTCTTGGCGGGTGACCGTAGCCCGCCTGTGCTTCACGGCTTGCGCGAACTCGATTGCGGCGCGAGCCAGCTTGCGCAGTTCGGCGTTGTCCGCTCCTACCAAAGTCACCTCGATGTACCGGTTCAAGCGATCCTTTGTGCTCTGCACGGAAGGTTCTGGCTCGCCTGCGCGACCGTGTCTGGCGTGTTCATATACGGTCGCTGAAAGCGCCTCAAGGAGTGCTACGCAGTCGTTACCCACGTTCGAATAGTCCTGCTGAGTTACGGCCGATTCAAAGTGCCGACGCAATTCGGACACCTCCTCGTCAACCCGCGGCCAGCCTGTCACCTTATGTGGCGAAAGGAGTCGCGAGGGCTGAAGCAATCGACCCTGCTTCGCGCTCATCAAGTAACTCGTGAACCGGTTCTAGATACTTGTCGAGGATGTCGCGTCGTGCTTGCCAGCTGCCCGTGGCACCATCTGAGCGCCAATGTTTGTAGAAGGTATCGAAGTCTCGGAAGGGCGGGCTGAAGGTTGTGATGCCGAGCCGAGCAAGCACAGCTTTCAAAGCCCGCATCGTTATCACCGACTGATCCTGGCTGATGTCTGCCCCGCTGGTTCCATGCCCCTCGAACTCTTGATGGGTGAACCGGGCTAATGCCACCGCGATCTCCAAGTCTGTACGAGGAGCAACTGGCCCACGAGCAATATCGAGAAGCAGCTGCTCATCCAGCTCACGTGAGGTGGTCGACTCTGCTCCTCCCCATGGGTCGGGAACCTCCCGATCGATCCAAAATTCCCAGGACTTCATAATTGCAAGGCTACCGATGGCTACCGCCTGAACCACTACCCCACCGTCTCCGCGAGAATCCCATCAGCCGATCGTCCACCGAATCTACCTGGCTTATTTCGACGGCCACGGAATCCCGCCATTCTTACTCTCTCGTAACACCCCTCCGGTGAATGTTCCGGTCAGGGGGTCTGGGAGACCACAGGTATTAGACCGGCTACGCTGTGGCACCATTTGCCAATAGACCTACAGCTGGCAAATCAGCGTCAGCCCAGTCCAGGCCTGGCAACTGCTCACGATCCACCCAGCGAAGAGCGTCGTGATCCGTGCTGTTCGTAGGTCGCGGGCCGAGCAACTCTGCTCTCAGGCAAATCAGCCTAATGATTTGATCTCCGACAATTGTGTCGTCGGTCGTGAGCTCACCAGTAACCACAACGTGAACTCCGAGCTCCTCACGAATCTCCCGAACGAGGGCTTGGCCCGGGGACTCGCCGGGCTCAAGCTTCCCGCCCGGAAACTCCCACTTTCCGCCAAGGACTCGATCATGGTTGCGCCGACATGCAAGTATCAGCCCATTCTGTTCAATGATCGCCGCGGCAACGTGAAGCGTGGCGAGATGATCAAGCATGCGGCCACTCTAATCGCATGCTAAGCCGACGCAGGCCCTGATGCACCGGCATAAAGGGCGCACCGCGCATCTCCGCTAGCGTAGGAGAAGGGTATTCATATTGGGGGAACATGACTATTTTATGTGTGAGCGAGGCTACGCTCGATGACGTCTTGCAAGAGACACTGGGGCATCTGCTTAGCCACGGCGCGACAATTCATCCGACGAAGGGTGAAGCCCTCGAGGTTGTTGGCGCTGTGATTGAACTCACGAATCCGCGCGCGCGAGTAAGCAGAAGCCACAAACGCAGCCGAATATTCAGCGCTCTTGGTGAATTGCTTTGGTATCTGGCTGGTTCGGACGATGTCGGATTTATCGCTTACTACATATCGGCCTATCCGAATTTTGCTGTCGCCGGCCGTGTCGAGGGGGCATATGGGCCGCGGTTGTTTGGCGATCAGCACCGGCTGGGTGACGTGATCGAGGTCCTGCGCCAGAAGCCAGATAGCCGCCAGGCTGTCGTGCAAATCTTCTCTCAGGACGATCTTGATAACGAGAAAGATGTGCCTTGCACTACTACTCTCCAGTTCTTCATCCGCGAGGGTCGACTGCATATGGTGACGCACATGCGGTCTAATGACGCCTACCTCGGCCTGCCGCACGACATGTTTGCGTTCACCATGATTCAAGAGATGGTCGCGATCCGCTTAGGTGTGGAATTAGGGGCTTACAAGCACTTCGTCGGTAGTCTCCACCTCTACACGCGAAGCGCTGCTGACGCTCGGGCCTTTCTCGACGAGGGCTGGCATCAGTCAACACCGATGCCATCGATGCCAAGTGCCAGCCTTGATGATGGTCTCTCACGGTTGCAGGCGGCAGAACTCGCCCTGCGAACTTCATCAGGCGCTGGCCCCCAGCTGGGCGATCTCGGCTCTGACTACTGGGACGATCTAATCCGCCTTCTTCTTGCGTTTCGCGTTACTACCGTCGACGAACTCAACGTCATTCGGGCATCAATAGCCGATGACTTCTTCAAGATCTACCTGACCGATCGACTGCCGAAGTTTGAGGACACAGGTGCGCGCTAACTACGTTGATGACGCCGAGCGAATCCATTCGCGACTGCGTGAGTTTGAATCCAAGAACAAACCCCTGCCCGGGATCGTTGATCCCGCGATGCGTGAGGCTCTGATCGACCAGATTGTTGACTCGGAACAGCGTGTGCGGTATTTCGCTGTCCTACAAGGACGTGCGCTTGACCCCGCGTCTACAGATCCGGCGATGCCGGGCTTTGATCCACTGCGAGCAGCCATTATTCATAATCAGGCCGGCAACTACGACGAGGCCGTCTGGCTTGTGTTCTTGTATGTCCATTTTGGGAAGCACCGTAGGGCGGGGTGGCGCTATGTCCGAGATGTTTACGGAAAGCTCGGGCAAGGAGGTCTTTGGGACTGGAACAGTACGTCAAACGACATCACCTCTTTTCGCTACTGGCTTGATGACCACCAAGATGCACTACGGGCACAACCCGGCAAGCACGGGTTTGGTAACCATCGGAAGTACGAAAGCCTCAAGGCCTGGACCGAAAACGGAACGGGAGAGGCATTCGAAAGCTATGTTGATTGGGTACACGCGGAGGGAGGCGAGCATATTCAACGCTTTGCGCCCTACGCGCCTCTAACGGCCGAGGATCGGTTCGATGCGCTCTATCGGTCGCTTAGCAACGTGACCCGGTTTGGGCGGATAGCGAAATTTGACTTTCTCACTACGCTCCATCGCCTAGGTCTGCTCGACGTCGTACCGCCCCATTCGTACATTGTCGGAGCCACGGGTCCCCTCGCCGGAGCAAAAATGTTGCTGCTTGAGGACGGTGCAACCGCTAGCGCCCGAGAGATCCAGTCGGCCCTACAAATACTGTCGGTAGCTACCCAGATCTCACCGGACGTGTTAGAGGATGCAGTTTGCAATTGGCAAAAAAGCCCCGACCGTTATGTCAGATTCTCAGGGTAGTACCATCCCACTTATATCGGCGCTTCAAGGCATTCAGCTGACTGAATTGCAAGACGCCCTCGTGCTGCAACTGGCCAACAACGGCTCCAGCAGAGACGTTCTCACGCGAAGCAAACCGCAGTACATCTCGCTTTGTTGGCCCTCGACCCGTGATACGCAGAGATTCGATACCGGCGGGTACAAGCGACTGTCGTGCAAAATCATCCGCTTCGGCTTCGAGGGAGCTAGCCTCGTCGGAATGTTCAGCCGTTTCAAAGTCATCTAAGAACGTCTCGTCCACCCCGTGCAGCAGAAGGTGGCCGATCTCATGAAAAACCGTGAACCATAGGTGATCGTCGCTTAGGTGACGAGCTGTTAGCCCGATCGCCGCCGCGCCGTTGGACGTCTTGAATGCTGCGCCACTGAGGACGCATCCTTTCGGAGCCCTGACAAGAACTATTGCAACCCCTGACTCAGCGCCGAGCTTCTGTAGAGCTGGAAGGAAATCAGCGGGATCTGGAACGCGAGTCAGGTCACGCATGGCTGCCAAATTATTCCGCAAACGCGAAGCGTCCCATTCGTCGACGCGCAGCGTGTTGACCTGCATCTCCGCCTGCCTTAGCCAAGCGGCCAACGTCACCTCGTCTGAGGAGAACGCCGTCGATGTTCGATAATGAGCTCCGCCCACTGCTGCGCGGATCTTATTGGCACCCTCCTCAGCATCAGAAGCGCCGAAGAAGTTCAGGCCGATCCTCGCTTGCGATCGCCAGCTGTCGCTCGAACCGATCCATCCAAGTTGGATCATCTGGCTCATAGGCATACGTTGAGCTAGCTCATCGGCCGTCAGCCACTCCAATGATTCGCGGTATTGGCGCTCTCTGGTGAGCCAGAACGAAGCGGAACCGCCCAATCGATCCGAAAGCAAAGCGGCAAGATCAGCGGTGATTTGATCAGTTCCGGCTAATAGCCGCCTGGTCGCCGGGTCACCGATACCGAGCCGGTCTGCTAGATCCTCGACCATCCAGCCTCGATGGTCGAGGAGCTTGCGAATTGCGTCGGAGGGCTTGGAGGCCCATTTAGGTTCAAAAGCAGTCGTAACGGTCATCCGTTGTTGTCCCTTCGGCGGAGCTCATCGATACGGACTCTGGTCGAAAGCATCCCACCATGATGTGAGGGCTGCGGCACATGGTCCAAACGCCCTGCAATCTTCCACCGATGGTTAACATCGATAAAGACCTTGCCGGGCATCGAATCCTCGATCGCTACACCCCAGGGTAGACCGCTGAGATTGTCAGCGGCCATCAAGTCCGCCAGCCTGACGACAAGGTCTTCGACGTCGTCTTGCGCCATAAAATCCACTTCGGGACGGATGCAGAACTTTCGAAGCTGCCGGGTGCGGAAGCTGAGTTCCAAAAACAGCTCCTTCGAATGTCGTCATTGGCTCCCCGCTCGCGCTCGAGCGCATCCAACTGTGAATGCATTGATTTGGATGCTATCTGTTACCAACGCGATCGTCGTGCTGAATTCGGCGCGTCGGATGCCCTCGAGAGGACTCCAGTCGCTCTGAGGCCGAACGAACGGGCGATGCTGGATAGCGCGAATTTCGTACGTGACCAGTATTCGGGATCTCCAGGACGAATTTATGGCAGCTCAAATCGCCAAACTTCTTGGGCAAGTCGGTCCGACTTGGGCTCCTCATGCGTCTTAGAAAAGTAAACGATTTCGAGACGTTGCATAGCCGAAATCTGCGGTCGTCTACGGAACGCGGATGCCCTCAACCGTTGTGATTCCCGTGTCTTGCTAACGCGATTGGCGCAGGGTTGATGAGACACGATTATCTGGCCCTCGTCATGGATTTTGAAACACTGGCGTTGGTCCTGCGCCTGCGCCGATGCGGCCTGGTCAGCTGCGGTCGCCGGTGAGTGCTCTAGCTGCAAGAGCGAGTCCGACTAGTGGAACCAGACAGTCCGCTACGCTGAGCCGAGGGCAGCATTTGGCGTAATACAGAGAGCTGAACCTGAGACCAAGACCACCGCCACCCAGCTCGCCCGCGGCTGTCCTAAAATCCAGAACAGGAACGCCGAACGGCATCACGCGCCGTCGCGAGAACGCACGTCGAACAGGAGACCCGACCATGACTTCCGAACCCTCCCCCCTCACTGTGACGGAACCCCTTGGCGGGCAGCCCGCGGCGGGCGAGCGCTCGTCCGTGACGGATTTTGATTATCAGGTGAAGTACCAGCGGGCGTTCGAGGCCGTGATGTGGGCTATACCTGCCGTGTCGATGTACCGGTTTCGCGCGGCGGCATTCGATGACCTCGGCGCGAACAACAACGATATTCTGGCGTATTCAGCTCCGGCGTCACCACGACTCGAAGCTCTGACGGCGAACAGCTCCATTCCGTACATCGCCGCGTACGCCGACCTCCGGAACGGACCGGTCGTGCTCGATCTCCCCGCAGCGTCTGACGGCGCCAGTCTGTATGGTCAGGTCGTCGATGCTTGGCAGTTGACGATCGCTGACGTCGGCCCGGCCGGCCTCGACGCGGGTAACGGTGCACGGTACCTGATCACTCCTCCCGGGTACGACGAGGCGATACCCGACGGCTTTCTGCACGTTCCGTCTCCGAACTTCCGGATCTCGTTCGCGTTCCGATCCGTTCCCGCTGCGGGCCGCACCCCAGCCGACGCGTACGGGTACGCTAAGACGCTTCGCGTGTACGACCTCGTCGACGCCGAAAACCCGCCCGAACAACGATTCCTCGACCCCTTCACGGAGCGGTACGCAACCCTGCCGTTCTACGACGAACGCTACTTCGATGACGTGCACGCGATCGTCAGCGTGGAGCCGGTGAAGACCGAAGACAAGATCATCATGGGGATGCTCGAAACCCTGGGCATCCGACACGGCCGAGACTTCACCCCCGACGAGACCGCCATCAAAGCGATGCGGCAGGCCGCGATCGACGTCTACTACTTCGCCGACGCCTGGTACGACGAGAACGCCCCCAAACGGCGAACCTGGGCCGACCGCAACTACTTCTCACTCTTCATGCCCGATGAAAACCGCCGGTTCACGTACACCTACGACGACCGCATCGACACCATTGCTCGTGTCATGCAGTACGCCCTCGGAACATACGTGCCCAAAGAACTCAGTACCACCCCGGTGAACGAATACCTATCAGCATTCGGAGACTCGACCGGCAAACTGTTGCAAGGCGGCAAGACCTACCGGATGGACATCCCGGCCGACATGCCGGTGCGCCAGTTCTGGTCGGTGACCGTCTACGACCGCGCCACCTTCAGCTTCATCTACTCCGAATCGGATCGCACCACGCTCTCCGCGTTCGACGTGCCCGGCATGACCAAGAACGGAGACGGAACAGTATCGCTTTACATCGGGCCTGTAGCACCTGACGGTTTGGAATCGAACTGGATCCCGACCTCAGGCAAACGCCCTCTTCCGACCATCCGGTTCTACGGCGCCGAACCCGCGCTATATGACGGCACATTCCGGATGCCTGACGTCGTCGCCATAAGCTAATTGGTTACCGGGGCGGTGTTCTAGAAACCTAAAGGATAGTAAGACACCCCGCTCCCCCGTGATCGTGATCAAAGAACGCCGGAATTTCGCCCGCGCCGTTGTCTTGGAAACTCATCTCACTGTGCCGTGTGTCTCAGTCGTGGTTTCAGGGGTTCTTGAGGCAGGATGGCGTCATGAGGTTACTGGGGTACACCCGCGTTAGCACCGCGGCGCAAGACGCACAGCTGCAGATCGACGCGCTCGTCAGAATTGGGGTGCAGCGGCGGGACATCTTCTCCGACGTCACATCCGGGACGAAGGCCGCCGCGAGTAGGCCTGCGATGAGTCGGCTGCTTGAGTACGCCGTCGAAGGCGACACCGTGGTGGTTTGGCGAATCGACAGGCTCGGGCGTTCGCTCATTGATGTGTTGAACACCGTCAAGTCGCTGCAGCAGGCTGGCATCAGCGTGCAGTCTGTGTCAGACGGTATCGACCCGTCGACGAAAACGGGCCGGATGATGCTCGGCATGCTCGCCACCCTGGCCGAGTACGAACGCGAACTCATCGTCGAACGTGTCAACGCCGGCATCGCCGTCGCCCAAGCTGCCGGCACACGGTTCGGCCGACCAGTCAGCGACCCGAAGGTGGTCGCGGAGAAACTTGAGATCGTCCGACGCGCCCGGAAAGCCGGCAAGACGGCCGCCGACGCTGCCCGGCTTGTCGGCTGGTCCAGAGCGACCTTATATAGGTACGAACAAACCGCAAATGGCGGAACCGGCATCGATGCGGCTGCATCGAGCGTGACCTCATGACGGAGCCGGTGAGCGCGGACAACATCCGCGAAGAGATACGTGCGTCGTTGCGGCGGCTACGTCGGCTCGGCGACGAGGGCCGGGTCGTGATGGCTGAAGACAGCTGGAACACGGAATGGCACGACTCCCGAGTCGCGGTCGAAATAGCAACAGCAGCTCTGGAACTAGCGGACGCCGCGATGCTCTGGATGCACACCCTCCCCCACCCCGACGGCGGATACCCACCGATCCCCGACTAGGCCACACACGCTGCCGAGACGTACGGCCCTTGAAAGGCCTCAGTAATGTTTCCGTCGATGCGTTGGAGGCCGAGATCGGTGAGAGCTGACCTGATGTGGGTGGTATCGGGTCGTGTTCTTGAACCATCAGCAGTCGTCCTAGGCTGCCGCAAGTTGGGCAGGCGGTATTCGGACCGCAACGCCGGAAGGTACGCGGCAATGAACCAGAGCAGCCCTGTGCGGGCGGAAAGTGTTTCGGTGTCACGCAAGGCGGGCATGTAGCCAAGGCCAGGCTTGCCGCTCGAGGCGATCACGAGCGCACCTGCGCGGCGGGCGAAGCAGTGGGACCGGGACGACCGTGTTCAGGCCAAATGAGTCCGAACGGCCAACGGGCAACGGCTTGGCAATCTTTCTTGAACATCGAGATCCTAGCAGGGTGCGTCGTGCGGTTTGGTTATGCCGGTTCGAGGTGGCGTTCGTGTTGGCCTTTAGCTGGCCGGATCTGGGCTGCGCCTATCAGGGATGGGTTTTCGGGTGTGACGATCAGGCCGTACGAACTGTTCGCTGATTCGGTGAGGGTGGCGAGCCAGGCGGGGTTGATGGCTGGTACTCGGGAGCCGTGGAAGCGGAAGTGGATCGGGATTGAGGGGTGTAACCAGATCGATGCCCGGCCGCTGCCAAGGTCTGTGGGGATCGGCCAGGACATCGCGAATGCTTCACATCGGCGTAGTTTTTGGATGATCACGATCTGTAGATGTGTGAGGGTACGGTCGTCGAGTTCGATTTCCGTACCGTCGTATGTCAAGGTTCCCATCAGTACTGCCCTCCACGTCACTAATGGCACGACCAGGCTGGTGGTCGCACGTGAGAGCACCTTCCTTCCCGGCCGGGGAGGTGCGAGATCTGACGTTCATATCGGCGCGGACGATGTCACGGCCGGGGTCAGGAGCAGTACTGCACACTGTACGCTGCTCCGACAGAATTGCACTAGTCTCCGCAGATCTTTCATCAGCCCGAAACACGAGTCGTCCCGAGACTCGGAAAACGTGGGGCGCCAGCGGATATTCAGTGACGAGTTGACAGGATAGGTGAGGTGCGCGGTGTGCTAAGTGGTGGCCGTCAATCCCCGCCATCGGCCCGGTCGGAAGCGTACTGTTTCGCAGGAGAGACCACTTCAGGAGACCGACGGATGTGGGATCTGACGCATCCTCACCCGACGGTGGTGAGAAAACCTGCTTGGAAGGCCACCATGATCATCCGTGAACCGGGGCCCGAGGACGACCCGGAGCCAGGCGAAAACCACCCGGAGACCGGGGCATCCCCACACGGAAAATCCGTCGGAAGGCGACGTCAGTCTCCTTTCTCGTGGCAGAGGCTTCGCACCCCGATCGACGGATTTGGGCGCTGCTCGACGCCGGGCAGCCGCAGGCCGTTACCGAGATCTACAGCAGGCGGTTCGTGTGGTCAACCCGGTTTTCGGTGACACCGCTAGGGCCGTAACGTGGCTGCACAGTCACTTGGAATGCCGTGTTCTTGATCGGAAGCGTGCAATGACGTACCTCGTCTACATCAATGACCATCGCCATGACGTCAGCGACGGTCATATCGCTGATCTCGAGGACCGAATCATGGACGCGGTACGGATTGGCGGGGCGTTCGTTGAGGTCTTCGATGGAGGCTCTCAGCCGGTCCGGGTACTGGTGACGCCTGCAACCGCGGTCCGGATCCAGCGCGCACCGCGCCCGATCATCGCGTCATCAGCAGATACTGAGTTCCCGGATTTCGCGTTCTATGACCTTGACGACTTCACCGGAACCACACCCTAGAACACGCCCTCACCCGCACGGCCGCGCTGGTGGGGGTGGTGTCTGGTCAGACGGCTGCAAGATCCGGCGCAGTTACGACGTCGGGTTAGGGGATGAGGCGGAGCCCGGTCGGGGATTGTGCGGCGGTGATCATCGCTTTCACCCAGGGCTTGTTGGTGAGCGGGGGGCGGTTGCCGTTGAACCGGAATCGAAGATCGGTCGTGGGGTTGATCCAAAGTGTTTCCCGGCCGCTGCCGGCGTCGGTTGCGCGTTCGAAGGAGAACGCGACGCTCTTCCCGGCACGCAGCAGACTCAGCAGTGCGATCTTCAGGTGCGCGAGCGGCCGGTCGTCGATCTCGACCGGGTACGCTTCGTTGCCGTAATACAGGAAACCCATAATCATGGTGCCTTTGTGGTTATGAGGAACCAAGGCGACGTTCGTCTCGACAACTCGGCGATTGCCTCAAACGAAATGAAGGAGAGGCTGGAATACCGGTACGGAAGTAACACTGCCGCTTAAAGGGCCAAAAGTAAAACCGGAAGAGGAAACCGGTCAGCGGGTAGAGGTGCGGAGGGTGAGGGTGCCGTTGAGGACGTTTTGTGCGTCGGTGAGCAGCCGGTTGTTGTTCGAGCGGGCGTGTGCGCGGATCAGATTGAACGCTTCGTCCGGGCTGATATGCAGTTGCCCGGCGAGCATGCCCTTGGCTTGCTCTATCAGCACCCGGTTATTCAGCGCAGTCTGGAGCTGATCCGCCAGGTCCGTCTTCGCGATGCTGCTTCGGTCCTGCAAGAGACTGATGGTGGCCATGTCCGCCAATGCCTGACCCAACGCAATATCGGCATGGGTC
This sequence comes from Subtercola sp. YIM 133946, assembly GCF_036553535.1. Taxonomy (NCBI): domain Bacteria; kingdom Bacillati; phylum Actinomycetota; class Actinomycetes; order Micrococcales; family Microbacteriaceae; genus Subtercola; species Subtercola sp. YIM 133946. The sequence goes on along the minus strand of NZ_JAZHPE010000023.1, from coordinate 13,210 downwards.
ATCAGGGTAGTGTCGTCGGAGACGAGGTTCATCGCACCGACCACGTCGCCGCGGAGCCTCAGAGGGAGGGCATGCGTGGACTGCACGCCGGCGTCGGCCGCGACGGTTACGAAGAGCGGCCACCGGTCCTGCGCTTGCCGGATAGTTACGTTGGTCACGGGTTCGCCGCTGCGGAAGCAGTCCAGGCATGGGCCCTCGTCGATTTGCAGTTCGAACAGTTCCAAGTTGTGGATCCGTTCCGACGACGACGCCGCGAGCTTCAGGCCGCCACGGAGGTCAGAGAGCATGATCCCCGCGGCATCCACGTTCAACAATTCAACGCACGCGTCCGCGAGGTAGTGCAGCAGGTCGGTGGCGTCGAATTCTTCGGTGAGGGTATCGGCGAGAGTGATGAAAACTTCAGCGAGCCGTGTTTCTCGTGTCATGCGCGTTCCTTAGCGTCTGAGATCAGGATAGTCGTGCGGTCAGGTGATACGAAGGGTGCGGGCGATCACCGCGCGGGCGACCTCGGCGATCGGCTCCGACCGGCTGTACGCGTGTGCGCGCAGCAACGACAGCGCGGCGGCCAGATCAACATTCAGTTGGGCTGCGAGCATTCCGGTAGCTTGATGAACCTCGGCCTGCAAACTGAACGGGTCCTCCAATACCGCCGGGAGCCCGTCACCACCGTCCACCGGTGGTTGCAGAAGCAGCGCTGTTCCGGCGGCCGCATACGCCAGCGCCGCGCCGAGCTGCTCTTCCGGCAACGGCCCCGCGGTGTCCCGCCACACAGTGAGAACACCGACACTGATCGCGCCGAGACGCAACGGGAAAGCGAACACCGCCCGCACCCCCATGCTCATTGCCTCGGGTGTCAAGCCAGCCCATTCCGCGGTTGTATCGCCAAGGTACGGGCGGAGAGTGACCCGGTTCGTGACCGCGCAGGTCACCTGCGGACCCTCACCCAACACAAACGACACCTGCTCCATCGCCTCCCCCACACCAGGGGTCGCTGCGATCGTCAACGGGGCCGCGGTCGCGGAGGACCACCGAAGCGACACTCCCACCGCGGAAACCTCTTCGCAGCACGCATCAACCAGACGGTGAGCCGGCATTGGACCACGAAGAACCGCACCATCGCTCAGGCGCTTCAGAATACGCGCGGTGTGCTGCTCGATACTCACTGGGTCCACTCGTCTCGACACGATTTCGCAGCCGGGGTCCAGGGCAACTACTCCCGAGCCTAACCCACCGCCGTCAGATACCCGCGCCCCGGCTCAACTATCAACACGTCGCAGTTTCCGGACTGTTCCGAGTACACACTTATGTCAATGGGTGACCCACAACGATAGTCAAGGCATAACGTGACGGTGTTGCTCCTGACTGTGTGGCAGCGGTCCATGCCCGCGCCACGTTGGGAGAACGCCATGACTGGCACCACACTACCCGCAACGCACCTACAGCTTCATGCTGGTTCGGGCAAGGGCCACAGCATCCCCGGGTTGCAGGTGGAACGCATCGCCGACCATGCGTGGCGGGTCGCAGAATGTGACAGCTCAGACGGCATCACGACGCTTCTAGGTTTCGTTGAGAAACGTGCCGACCTGTATGAAGTGATGCAGCTCGGAGCCACATTCAACTGGACCTCGTTTCCTACTCTCGACGGCGCTTTAGAGCACATGAAAAGCATTGCTTCCGAGACGATGACCGGGCGCACAGGAAGCGATCTGCAATGGATCCGCTGAACAGCCTGACCGGCCCCACCACCAATGAGACAGTCGGCCTGCACGTGCATCGCGTGATCCACCCGCACCTGCCCGGAGCGCCGGAGCTTGTGCTCTTGCGCCGGTCACCACCACGACCCGCACTGCCTCCTACAACGGACGCGAATGCCCTCGTCATCATCCTTCACCAGTGGCTGAACGCAGTCATCGACTAATCGAAAGGCAACACCGATGTCACAACGCAATACGCTCGTAAGGAGCATGCACGACCTAGGGCTCGCCGCCTGGTTCGGCGGGACCCTGATGGGCGCTGTCGGCCTGAACGGGGCCGCCGCGAAAGCGAAGGACCCCGCCGAACGCCTCGCCCTATCCTCGGCCGGGTGGGCGAAATGGGCGCCCGTGCAACTCGCCGCGATCGTCGTGCATGGCATCGGCGGCATCGGCCTCATCGGAGGGAACAAGGCCCGGCTCGCCAGCCAACCCGGAAGCCGCAGCAACACCACCGTGAAACTGGTTATCACCGCCGCCGCCGGAGGTGCGTCCCTGTACTCCGGGCTCCTTGGCCGCACCATCGGCAAACACGTCAGCGAAGGCGCCAACACCGTCACCGACCCATCCGACAGCTCCTCCGTCGAACTCGCCACCGCCCAGAAAAAACAACGCATCCTGCAATGGGTACTCCCCACCCTCACCGGCGTCCTCATCGTTCTCGGTGCGCAACAAGGCGAACAACAACGCCCCCTCGCCGGCCTCCTCAAACACTGACCACCCGCAACAGCAGGTAGTTCTCGTCTCCTAACCCCTGATCACTACCGGCCACGCATCGCTACCTCCCCGCCACAATGACCATCCGATTGGACAGCACACCATGACCACCTCAGCACCCCCACCCAACCTGAACACGACCACACCAACGCACGCCCCGGTCGGCACGACCACGACCCCCGCAGCAACCGTGACGGAACCCCAGAACACCCGCCGTGAAGATGTCCTGGGGCGTGAGAAGGCGCAGTTCGGTGGAGTGAAGATCGGGTCCGCGTTTTTCGGCTGGCTCACCGCCACCGGGACCGCGGTCATCCTCGTCGCCTTACTGACCGCGGCAGGGGCGGCCGTTGGACTCGGCACAAGCAACGGGGACGCGAACCAGGCCGCGCAGGCCATCACCGACAACACCAACACCGCCGCCATCATCGGTGCCATCGCACTCCTGATCGTGCTGTTCATTGCGTACTTCGCCGGCGGTTGCGTCGCCGGCCGGATGGCACGCTTCAACGGCGCCAGACAAGGCATCGCCGTGTGGGTGTGGGCCGTCGTCATCGCCATCGTGATCGCCGTCTTAACAGCGATCGCTGGCAGCCAATACAACATCCTCGGCAACCTCAACAGCTTCCCCCGCATCCCCATCGACGAAGGCACCCTCACCGCAACCGGAATCATCACTCTGATCGTCGCCGCCCTCGCAAGCCTCACCGGAGCCATCCTCGGCGGCCTCACCGGGATGCGTTACCACCGCAAAGTCGATCGCGCCGGCCTCGGCCAGTAACCCACCCCCGGTGCGGATACACCCTGCGCCACTGCCAGAAACAGGAGCATTACAATGAGCGACCCGCAACAACTCCCCGATACCAGCAAACACGTCGACCCTGATCACATCGACCCCGACACCAAAACCGACCCCGACGGCACCCCCACAGAAAACCCCTCCGGCTAAACACCAACAACCACCTCCACCGGACAGCTCAGGCACCGGCGATTGAAAGGAAGCATCATGACCGATACCGAAGAACACGAAACCAGCCCCAACGAACACGCCGAAAAACATCCCCACGCGGAAGACCTTCCCGACGGTTCCGGAACCACCTCTCCCGGCGCAAACACCACCAGCGCTGACGACGACACCGCCTCCGGCGGCCCCGCGAAATAGCCACGAGCGCCCGGTTCACACCGACCAGACGAAAGGAACACGGTGAATGAAATTCCCAATGACCTTGCGTCAACCCCACCGAGAGCCAGCAAGCGTCTACTTCATGGAGCATCCGCAGGCGCGATCGCGACAGCAGCAATGAGTGTCGTGTTCGCTGCCGCCGATCGGACCGGAATAATCGACAAGACCCCACCACGGCTCATCATCGACCAACTCTGCTGATGGCGCAGGCCAATATCTTCGCCAAATGCTTCGCGCTGGGCTCCTACTGGCCTGACCGCACCTGGGAGCTCGCGATCGTCCTGGACAACTCCGCGCAGCGCGGAGATAACTATGACGAGCTGCTCGAGCGGGCGTCGTGGTTCTACGAGGCTGTCTCGTTCGCTGCGGCAATGAAAGAGCCAAACCCCCGGTGTCGGTCAGGCGTACCTGGGTGCCTACTTCGGTAGTGACGGCCAGTGGCTTGACGGTGGTCGGGAGTACACGCTGCATGTTCGGGCGAACGTGCCTGCGAAGCTATTCTGGTCAGCGACGGTTTACGACATCGACACCAGGTGCCTGATCGACAACGATCAGCAGCGCGGCGACCGCGGCTCCCGCGACCCTGACCTCGCTCTGAACGATGACGGATCGGTCGACCTGTGATTCGGTCCCACGGCCCCCGCGGCGGGTGAGTCGAACTGGGTGCAGACCATCCCGGGGCGGCACTGGTTCTCGTACTTCCGTTTCTACGGGCCGCTTGAGCCCTACTTTGATCGCAGCTGGAAACTCGGCGATATCACCCCGGTGGCCTGAGACTAACGGGCGGGTTTGGTGTGTTTCAGGCGGCGACTAGAGCGACGTCTCCTGGTGTCCAGGTGCGGTCGAAGAACCGTTGGGTGGGGCCGTAGAGCCTCAGCGCCACGAAGTAGCCGCGGCCTGGCACGGTCTGGATCCAGTTCGGCTCGCCCTCGGGTGGGTTGGGTCCGAAGTGCACGTCGGCTGAACCGTCCGCGTTGAGCTCAACAGCTGCGTTTGACGCCACCGAGGGTAGTGACGATCCGTTGTCGACGAGGCATCTCGTCTCGGCGTCGTAGAGCACGATGCTCCAGTAGTTCGCGACCGGAACGTCCGCTGGCAGGTGCAGGGTGTACGTGTTCGCCCCCGTGGGACGGTTCCCGTCGGAGTCGAAGAAGCCGCCAACGTACTGGGCGCCCTTGCCGGGCATGGCGATGAACATCGCGTTCGAGGTGGAAAACGCCGAGTAGAAGAACGTGATCAGGCCATCAAAATCCTGGTACGTCGCTGCCTTGAACTGCGGGTCAGAGATCACGTTCGGGCCGGGCACCATGTTGCTGGTCCACCGCCGGTCGGGCCACACCCGGATGTCGTCGCTCGGCGCGAACGCGATGGCTGCGGCGATCTTGTCGCCGATTGCGGCAGCGGCGTCGAGCAGCTCACGGGATTCCGGGGAGGTCTCGAACGGGGTGCCCTGAACGATGCCGATTGATGCGGCGAAGCCGCGCATGGTGAAGTGCTCAGGCTCCGCGGGTTCGTAATCGAAGATCTGCGCGAGCCGGTCGAAGTAGCTGCTGTCGACCGGGGGCAGACCATTCATCGGCACCCCGACCCCATCAACCAGGCTCACCGGCGCCGGGTCGGTAGCGCCCAATGGGTAGATGCGGGTTTGATCAATCTGAGCAAGACCCGCATCTGGATACTCTGCGCTGAAGAAGCCACGAAGGAAGACGAACACGCGGTTGGTGAGACTGTGGCAGACGAAGAATCCGTCCGGGATCGGGCCGTCGTAACCGGGCGGCACAATCAAGAAGCGACCACCGGCACCGCGATCCGGGCCCGCAGCACCGATGTCAGTGATGGGGCGCTGCCAGGCGTCATCGATCAAGCCCTGTAAATCTGGTGCGGCTTCGACCACGGTCGGCCCGTCGGTCTTCAGGTCGAGCCACGCGAAGGCGTAACTCACATCGGGGTTGGAGGTCACCGCGAGGGTCTCTGGGCCGATCCGGCGCCATCGCACGATCGTGTTCGAACCGCTCCCGAACGCCTCAGCACATGCGACACGCATTGATTCCAGCGCCACGGCCGGCAGCGCCCAGTCGTACAGCTGAACCGCCCGTTGGAACTGGGCCTCTTGCTTCAGTAGTTTCGTCGCCTCCGGCGTCGGATACCCACCTTCGAAGGGCGCGTTGACCAGATCGTTCCAACGAGCATTCATCTGACTACTTCCTGATTGTGTATGCCTGCGAGTAGCCCCCACCAGCCGCGCACTTTATGAGTGCCTTCGCTGCCGTCACGGGGTGACGATCGGGAATTGGGGGTTGAACTCATCGAGCAGCGTCGCGTACTCGGGCAGGATGGTGTCGTCACCCGTGACGGTGATCTTGCCTGCTTCTGCAAGTCGACCGGCGATGGCGGGTTGCAAGATGACGCCGACGAGGGCCGCCTTCGGACCGGTGACGGTCACGGGTGCACTACTCGCGCCGTGACGCGCGATGAGCACACCGCGATGTACACGGACACACCACGTCTGATCGAGGTCGGTGAATTCGAAGTCGAACGAAATGTCGGTCTCGGCGGCTCGTGCGCCATCGAGGTGCACGGCTGCGAAGTCGAAGAGGATGTCGATTGGCATCGCGTTGATCGAGTCCTGGCTCGCGGTACTGAACGCTGAGGGCTGTACGCCTTCACGTAGCTCGAGAGCCGCGGTCAGCAGGATGCCCCGCCACTGCGGCCCCTCCGCTTGGTAGCCCATCTGCTCGTACGCTTGGGCTTGCAGCTCGCGGGCATCAATGTTGTCAGGGTCGGCGAAGACGACGTGGTGCAGAATCTGAGCGGCCCACCGGTAGTCGGCATCGTCGAGGGCACGCTGCCCTTCGGCGATGATCTTGTCGGTGCCGATGAAGTCGACGTACCGCTTAGCCGTCTGTACCGGCGGGTGCGGGTGCAGCGAGACCGGGTCACCGTCCCACATCCCGAGTTCCTTCGTGTAGACAGCACGGATGTCGTGATGCAGCGTGCCGTGATAACCGCGGTTGAACCAGCGGCGCCCGAGCTCGTCAGGCAGTTCGATCTCCTCCGCGGCCTCCAACGGGGTATAACCGTTGTTGGCGTACCTCAGCGCCTGGTCGTGGATGAACTTATAGGTATCACGCTGCGACTCGATGAAGTCGACGATCGTCTCGTTGCCCCACACCGGCCAGGTGTGCGGCCCGAAATGCACCTGGGCGTCGTCGCCCCAGAGCTGCAGCGTCTCGTCGAGGTAGCGGGCGAAGTTGCGGGCGTCGCGGGTGCGGGCGCCACGGAGAGTCTGGATGTTGTGCAGCCCGTGGTTCGCGTTCTCGCCGCAGGTGAGAGCGCCAAGCTGGGGAATCCAGACGTGCATCTCTTCGGGCGCTTCGGTATCGGGCGCGTATAAAAACTGGAACTCGATTCCCGAGATGGTTCGCTTCTGCCCCGTCTCGGTGATCGGGTCCGTGGGTGAGATGTACGACACCTTCGGGCCGAGCGTCGTCGCGACACCAATCCCGCAGCTGACGAACCCATGGTCGCCGTACGGCAGCAGAGTTCCGAACGCGTACTGCGCACGGCGGGCCATCGCGTTACCGGCGACCACGTTCTCACCGATCGCGAATTTGTCGAACGAGGCAATCGTGCCCGGAGCGATGATCGGAACCTTGCCCGAGGCCACGTCGGCGGCGTCGATCACGCCCTTCACTCCGCCGTAGTGGTCTGCGTGGGTGTGAGTGTAGATGACGGCAACGACGGGCTTGTCGCTGACATGCTCACGAATTAGCGCCATGCCCGCTTGAGCGCTCTCGACCCCGGCCATGCAGTCGATGACGATCAGCCCGTCATCGCCCTCGACCACGGTCAGGTCACCGATGTCGTTGTTGCGCACCTGGTAGAGCCGATCGGTTCCCTTATACAGGCCACCCTTCTTGATGATCTGGGACTGCCGCCACAGGCTCGGGTTCACCGAGTCTGGCGCAGGCGCCCCGTCGGCGATGAAATCAAACCACGCCGGGTCAAAGATCACGTGCCCGTCAGAACGCACGACGGGCCCGTTGAACCGGGCGATCAGCCCCTTCTCGGCATCCTCGAAGTCTTGAACATCATCCATCGCATAACGCTCGAGTGCGTCGTGATTGATCTTCGCGCTGGCGGCGGATGCGGGCCGGTGTGAGTGAGTCATAACGTTTCCTGTCGCTTGGCCGTAGACCCTGAGTAAGAGGGACTATTTCGCGTCGAGGTCGTGAATGAGGGTTTTTTCGTCGTCAGCGGAGAGCGAGGTCTGCACCACGGTGCCCTGGTACGGCGCGAGAGCGGCGGCGAATTTGTCTTCGGTGAGCTTGGTGGCGTACACGACCACGGCGGATTTGCCCGCGGTGACGGTGTTCTTCACACGCTCCCGGAACTCGGCGTCAAGACCGGTCTTATCGATGCCGGCGAAGAGTGCACCGAATAGGCCACCGAAGACCAGGCCCACGAACGGTACGAAGAAGAGGATTCCGATTAACGTGCCAAACAGCGCTCCACCAGCCGCACCGAGCCCGACCTTGCCGACAGCGCCGGGGTATTCGACCTTCGTCTTTCCTTCACCGTCAACTTTAACCAGCGCCAGGCCGGCGAGCTCAACGACGAGGTCGTTCTGCAGCGATTGAATCTCGTTGTACGCCGCTTCCGCTTGGGGTTCGGAATCGAAAGCGATGACGATCAGGTCGGCCATGACAGCTCCTCCATAGTGGGGCGGAGGCCAACTGCTCCCCAGCCAGTTTTCACCCCAGCACTGGGGTCGATCTGTTCAGCATATTAGGGTCCAGACGCAAATAAACCGCGAATAATGCGTGCGTGACAAGCCTGTTCATGTGCTCCACACTAGGGAGACACCTGGGGCGAAAAGAACGGGGCCGAAATGATCAAATCTCTGCCGCATCTCGGCCCGCCCCGAAGTGAGCTCGCCCGGTGAGGAGCGGACTGCTCGCCGGGCTGAGTTGGCGAAACGCTGCCACCGAGGTCGTCGCCGGCGTGACACTGTTGGCGATCGCCGTGCCGCTGAACATCGGCTACGCCCAGATCGCGGGGTTGCCGCCGACAGCCGGCCTTTACGCACTCGTGCTGCCGGCTATCGTCTACGCGCTCGTCGTGTCGTCGCGGCAGGTCGTCGCGTCACCGGACGCGGCAGCGGCCGCCCTCGTTGCATCGTCTGTCGGCGGGCTCGCCATCGCGGGCAGCGCAAACTACCTCACCATGGCGCTCGCACAGGCGATCATCTCTGGAGCACTCTTCGTGCTCGCCGCCGTGTTCAAGCTCGGGTTTCTCGCGAACTTTCTCTCCAAACCAATCCTCGTCGGTTTCGTCGGCGGGCTCGCCCTCGACATCCTCGTCAGCCAGCTCGCGAAAATGCTCGGCATCAAAATCGACTCCGGTGGCGAATTCACCGACAAAGTCGCAGGACTCGTCGCCGGACTTCCTACGCTCAACGGATGGTCGGTCCTGATCGCTGCGGCATCCGTGGTGGTACTTCTGCTCGGCAGGCGGATCGCGCGCGCGGTTCCCTGGGCATTGGTCGTGCTCATCGTCGCCACCGTCGTTGTGGTGACGACGAGCCTGGAGCTGCACGGCGTCTCGGTGCTCGGCCCCGTCGACGCCGGGCCCCCGAACTTCACATGGCCCATCCTCGGCTGGGGCACCTGGCTTGCCCTCGTCCCCTCGGCAATCGCGCTCACGATGGTCACCATGGCCGAGGGCCTGCTCGTGGCCCGTAGCTACGGCGAGAAGCGCGGTTACAACACGAGCCCGAACCGCGACCTCTTCGCCTTCGGGCTCGCCAACGTCGCCTCCGGAGCCACCGGCGGCTTCGCTGTCGGGTCATCCACGTCCCGCACCGCCGCCATGGACCAGGCCGGTTCACGCACCCAGCTCCCCAGCCTCGTCGCCGCCGCCGGCACCCTTCTCCTCCTGTTGTTCGGTACAGGCCTGCTCGAACATATCCCCTCCCCAGCAATCGGCGCGATCGTGGGCGTCGCGATCCTCCCCATGCTCGGCATCGCCGACTTCCGACAGCTGTGGCGACAGGACCGTTTCGAATTCGCCGTCGGAGCGGTCTGCTTTCTTGTGACTCTGTTCGTCGGCGCTATTCCCGGAATCGGCGTCGCCTTCGTGCTCGCCCTCATCAACCTCGCCAAGCGCGCCTCTGCCCCCGCGATCGACGTACTCGCCACAAACGGCGAACCAGATTCCTCCCTCCTGAACCCGGCAGTCGCCGGCACGGCAACAGCACCGGGGGTGGTCGTCATCCGGATTGCCGCTCCCCTGTTCTTCGCCAACGCATCGGTCTTCGCCGACGCCGTCAAACACGCCGTCACCTCAGCCCCAGACGTACGACACGTCGTGCTCGACCTTGAAGCCGTCACCGACATCGACGTCACCGGCGCCGAAGCGTTCGAATCCCTGAAGTCCTGGCTCGCAGCACAACCTGTCACCGTGTCGTTCAGCCGACCCCGGCAACAGATCATCGAACGGATGCACGCCCTCGAACTCCTCGACGACGAAACCGTCTACCCCACTAACCGGGCAGCGATCGCTGCTCTCGCCACCACAAAGAAGGAGCAACCCCAGTGAACTCGGTCGTTGGAGAGATCCTCCCCCTCGCACTCGGCGTCGCGATCAGCCCCATCCCAATCATCGCCGCGATCCTGATGCTGCTCTCACCAAAAGCGAGAGGTACGAACCTCGGGTTTCTGACCGGCTGGCTGCTCGGCATCATCGTCGCGGTCGTCGTGTTCACCCTGCTCGCCGCCGTCATCCCGGCCGGCTCAGACGGCTCCAAACCCGTCGCCGGGGTGATCAAGATCGTCCTCGGCGCACTCCTGCTCCTGCTGGCCATCAGACAGTGGCGCTCACGCCCGCACGGCGACACCGAACCCGCGCTGCCCAAGTGGATGTCCGCGATCGACACCATGACCCCCGTCCGCGGCCTCGTGCTCGGCTTCCTCCTCTCCGGCCTCAACCCGAAGAACCTCTTGATGGGAGTTGCCGCGGGAGTCGCCATCGGCTCCGGTGGCCTCACTGTTGGTAGCGACGTCGTCGCGATCGTCATTTTCACCGTCATCGCTGCATCGACTGTTGCGGTACCAGTGTTCGGCTACCTCGTCGCCTCCACCAGACTCGCGGGCCCGCTCGAGGCGCTCCGCACCTGGCTGGTGCACAACAATTCGACCGTCATGGCGGTCCTGCTCCTCGTCATCGGCGTCGTCATGATCGGCAAAGGCATCGGCAGCTTCTAATGCCCGCCCGCCCGAACGTACGCCGACTCCCGCGCCGCCCCGCATCAGCGCTGGCTGAACACTGGACACGGGTCGACGGCGTGGACGTTTTTTATCGGGAATCACCTCAGCCGCCGGCGGCGCCGGTGATGGTTCACGTGCACGGCTTCGGCCTCTCTGGACGATACCTGCTCCCCACCGCCGAACTCCTCAAAGACGACTTCCACACCTACGTCCCAGACCTACCAGGCTTCGGCAGAAGCGGCAAGCCCCCAAAGTCACTCGACGTTGCAGGCCTCGCCGACGCAGCAGTGCGATTCTTCGACGACCGGGAAATCGAGAAGGCGACACTGGTCGGCAACTCCATGGGATGCCCGGTCATCTGGGAAATCGCCTACCGTTACCCCGAACGCGTGCACCGCGCCGTTCTCGTCTCCCCCGCCGGCGGCATACACAACCAACCCCTCCGACGCGCCATCCGCCAACTTGCCCAAGACGGCACCCGCGAACCCGGCAAGATGATGCAGGTCGCAGCCCCGGACTATCTCCGATTCGGCGTCCCCAGCACGATGCGACTCTTCCAAGCCCTCACCCGGTATCCGATGCTCGAACGTATGCACACCCTCCGCGTCCCCACCCTCGCCGTGATCGGCAGCCGCGATCCCCTCATGCCACCACCGTCACGAGTCCGAGAACTCTCACGCGCCTCCGAGCACCACGTTCTACTTGTCGTAATTCAGGGCGCCGCCCACGCCATCAACTTCAGCAACCCCGGCGAACTCGCCAACGTCATCCGACTCTTCATGGCAGACAAACCCATCACCGACGACCCCACAACACCAGGCCTCGCCCGCACCTTCGAAATCTACCGCGGCACCCTCCACCCACAAGCACACCCACCGTCCCCGTCTGCCTAAGAATGAGAATTTGCTGTCCTATGCGTCCCTGCCGGGGCGGTTCTCACCGTCGGCGGAATCGTGAGCATGGTTCCGCTCATTAGTACTACGCGTATCATCGCGGAGACCGATAGATGCGGGAGTCGTTCGATTCGCTCAAATGCAGTGCGGACCCGAAAAGGAATGCTCCAATGCGCATCAAGTCTTGATCGTTTTGCACACATGATTGTTCGTCTCATCGGCTCGTCAGAGTTTCGACGGCTCTTTGCTTTGAGCGAGTTCGATGCCGTCGTCTCCCGAAATCCAGTGGCCTTGAACATCGAACGCGGCCACCGCAAGGAGTCGGTGGCGTTCTGTTCGGAAGACGTATTTGTCTGCTTCGCGGTTGACGATCCTTTCGGCGTCTGCGGTGCAGTAGTACGAGATCTGGGTGATGCCTTCGCGGTCGAGTCGGTAGATGTGGTTGTCGAAGATTTGCTTGTATCGTTGCCACGTTTTCGGGGTGAGTTCCACCTCGACGAGTTCGACGTGTTCGCCTTTTTGGGCGACGCCGTCGGCTTGGTGCTCGAGTATTCCTGATGGTTTGCGGTCGCGTTTCCAGGTGAAGCCTGCTGCGAGGTACCGAGCTGAGACGGTGGAGACGGCGACTTCGTGGCGTGTGGTTTGCCGGAACAGGTTGGGGGCGGGTTTGCCGATGGCCTGGTGGGTGGCCCACACGATGGAGCTGTCGCGGAACGTGGGCCGTGCCCGGTCAACAAGGCCGGCCTGGGCAAGTCGGCTGACCCAGTGATTCGCACGCCGAACCGCTACCGGCTGGCCTGTGCCGAGGTACGCGCCGAGCGCCCACCGGATGGCGTCGATGTCTGCGATTCTGACGGTCGATAGCCAGTCCACCATCTGCTCGTCGCGGTCTGTGATCTGAACCACGTCACACGCCCTCTGTCACCATCAGCTTGCCTACTCGTTCCGCCTTACCTGCTTCTGGTTCTGCCCTATTTCCCATTTCTTCTCTTCTTTCCACTCCAACTCAAACTTCAGTTTCTGTTTCTGTTTTTCCCTGTCCCACTGCCTTTCCTTTACTTCCCAACCTCCCTCACCGATAACGCAGTGGTGGGTGTGGGAGGTTGGGAAGCGCGCTGTGCGCGGGGAGGGCAGTGGGACAGGGAAAAACAGGCCTTACCCCGGCCATTGCTACGGCCACCTTCGGGCCGGGTCAACGGAAGTAGGCGCGAACGTTCACCGATCCCTCGGTGACCAGATTCATGGCTGCCCGCTGGAGTCAGCTCCGACATTTCTCCGAGTTGTCCACAGGCGCGCTTGTCGCCTTACGCGTACTGTTCCGGTTTTGTTCTGTACTGGTTCTTCCTGTTAGGGGGGTCACTTTCTGACCCCCTGCTCGTTCAGAAAGGGGACTGCTGACGG